>CAYYVB010000008.1:0-30456 GCA_964475035.1 uncultured Opitutaceae bacterium
TTCGGCAAGCCGAACACCCATCGAAGAGCACGCCTGGCGAATTATTGCTCGATCGCCCACAGCGCTGGACAGCTGCGGGAGTCGGCGCGATGGCGGCAGGCGCGATCCATTTTCAGCAAGTTCCGCCGAAGGCGCCGCAAGTCTTTCAACCGTTGGTCAACATCCTTGAGTTTTGCCTTGATGAGCTGTCGCACTTCGGCGCACGACTCGCCAGGAAGAATGCGCATCTCCAAGAGTTCCCTGATCTCCCGTAACGTGAAGCCCATTTCCTTCGCGGATCGGATGAAGCGCATGCGCTGCAACGCCTCCTCGTCGAAATCCCGATATCCGGAGTCCGGCAAGCGATGGGCTTCCGGCAACAGCCCTTCCCGCTCGTAATAGCGTAACGTCTGCACGTTTACTCCGGCTTTCGCGGCAAGTTCTCCAATGGTCATGGCTTCAGACAGCTTGACCTTATACCATACTGCAGGGTGTAGGCTGCCGCGATGAAAAAGAACGGCAATCCGTCTTCGTGGATATTGACCGGTGGCATGCTCGCGGGTCTCGCCGCCTCGCTGTGCTGTATCGGGCCGTTGCTGTCGCTCTCGCTCGGGCTCGGCAGTTTCGCGGCCTCGACCTGGTTCGTCCAGTGGCGGCCGGTGTTGCTCGGAGTCACCTTCGTGCTCTTGGGCGCGGCGTGGTATCTTGCTTACCGTCGGCGGAACGCGGCCTGCGCGGACGGTGCCTGCGTTCGGCCGCCCGGCAGGGCGGTGCGGACCAGCCTTTGGCTCGGCACCCTCGTGGCGTTGGGCGCAGCCGTTTTTCCATCGCTGCCGGCGGCGCGTAGCTCAACTGGCAAAGTCGCCATGGTGGTCGGCGACGCCCGCCTCAGCGTGATGATTCCCTCGATGGACTGTCCAGCGTGCGCCGCGGGCATTGAAGCATCCCTCGGCCGGACGCCGGGTGTGAAGCTGGCGACCGTGAACTACGATGCCAAGGAGGCGGTGCTGGTTTACGATCCTGCCGTCATCAATCGCGAGCAGTTGCTTTCGCACATCGATGCCAGCGGCTTCCCCGCCGATCGCTCCACCCTCAAGTAATTTCCCATGTCTGACTGCTGCTCCACCCCCGCGGGCCGCGAACCCTCACCTCGGTCCGTTGTCGCTCACCTTCTCTGCCCGCAGTGCCAGCAGCCGGGCAAGGCCGTCTCACTGCTGACTCTCAAGCACCAGGTGAAACCGCCCCACCTGATGTTCGTTGAGGAGGGGCCGTTCGCGTTTTGTCGTTCACGGGAGTGCTTGGTGGTTTATTTCAACGCGACCGGCGGCGCACTGACCCTGAACGACGTGCGCCAGCGCCCCACGGCCAAAGGCGGTGAGAATCCCCAGTTATGCTACTGTTTCGGCTTTGATACGGAAATGGTGCGCGCGGAAATCGCCGCCACCGGCGACTGCACGATTCCCCAACGTATCGCCGCCGAGATGAAAGCGGACCGCTGTGCCTGCGAGATGCGCAATCCGCAAGGATCGTGCTGCATGGCCAACATCACTGCGGCAGTCAAAAAAGAGAGATCTGCGCTCCGCTCCCGCGGTTCATCCTCCTGAGCACAGCGGACCGGGTGGTTGCACGCAGCGGTTCAGCCCAATGACATGCGGCGCGGAATAAAAAGATGTGATCTCCGTCGCACCCCATCATGCACCCCGATCGCATCATCCTCGTGTATAACGAAGACAGCGGCGTCTTTAACGCCGTGGTAGGTTGGTCCCACAAGCTGCTTTCCCCCGAGACGTATTATTGCCCGTTGTGCCGGGTCACATTCGGTTTGGCCGGCATGCTCGTGGCCTGGAAAAATTACCTGGAGAAGCAGCCGTTCCCCGTGACGCATCTTCATCGCGACGAATTTCGGATGCAGTTTCCGCAGCTTGCAGGGGTCCCACTTCCGGTGATTCTCACGGAGAAAACGGGTGAGACCAAAGTGCTGCTCACAAGCGAGGAGATCGGCGCGGTAGGCGGAGTCCTTTCGCATATCGCGCGGGTCGACAATCGTCTCGAGTGGTGGCGGGTCGAACACTCGAGAGTGAGTGGAGTAGTCAAAAGCGAGTCGTCAAGTTGACCCAGCTTTCCGGCAGCACCTTGAGAACGGTCGCCTCAATCCGTTTGTCGAATCCGGTGAGAATCGCGACGGACACCAGCATGAGAAGCGCTCCGAACACGGGTTTCGCCTTGACCGAAAGATTCATCAGTCGGTCTCGATTCGACAGCATCGCCCGGCGCGCTCCGTAGGCGAGCGCGAGGAGAGGCAGCGTGGCCGCGAGGCCAAAGATCAGCATGATGGCGAATCCTTGCACGGCTGTGCCTGCCTGCGTGGCCAGGCCGACCGCGGCTCCAAGCGTTGGCCCCGAACAGGGACTCCACACCGCACCCAGCAGCACACCCGCCAAGAAATTTCCGGTCAAACCGGCGCGCTCGGAACCAGGATTGACGCTGCCGGCCCGCGAAGCGAGTGGAGAGAGCCAGCGGGAAAGCTGCTCCTGGGCTCGCGGAACCAGCAGCACTACACCAAAGCCAAGCAACAGGATGGCGCCGCCCGCGCGGACGATGCCGGGATCGAAATCAAATGCCTGCATCGCCAAGATCGCGGCGACGCCGAGCACGCTAAACGAGATCCCGAGCCCGGCACAAAGCGCCAGCGGTCCCAGCCGGTGCCGGGACAGCGCACCTCCAACCACGAGCGGAAGCACCGGCAATACGCACGGCGAGAGAGAAGTGAGCAGACCGGCCAGGAACGCGAGCGCGACGGACATGTTCAGATGCCCTTGGACAGCAACTCGTCAATGGCTTCCGGCGCAGTGATGCCGGCGGCGCGAGCGACCTCGCTCTTCCCCTTGAACACCACGAGCGTGGACTGCGAAGCGACCTTGAGCTCCTTCCTCAGTTCTTTCTCCGCGTCGTAATCCGCCTTGAAGGCCACCACGTCCTTGAATTTCTCCTGCTTGAGAAGGCTCGCGATCACCGGACCCTGCTTCCGGCAGGTCGAGCACCACGAGGCGGCAAAATCGACGAGCACGGTCTTCCCCTCGGCGCGCGCCTGCTCGAAAGTGGCGGCATCGTAGGGAATCGATTCATTGGCGGCGGCGGTGAGCGTGAAGCTGCCGACTGCGACGACCGCGAGCAGGGAGGACAGAATGTGTTTGATCATGGGAGTTCGGAGACAAATGCCGGTGACTGGGAAGGACACCCGCCCGCACCACCGGCTCAGAGGGCGATCGGATGTGCCGACGGTGATCGCGTCGGTGGTTCTTTGACGGGAACGAACGCAGAGTATTCCCGCATCTTCCGTAAAAAGACAGGAATAGACAGGCGTTCCGGCCGTCACAGGGTCATGCCCACGCTACTGTTACCTACGGTTCGGATCTGAGCGGCAACCTTTTCGATGACGTTCCCGATCACGCGCAAAATCGAAGCCCGTCGCTTCCTCACCACACTGCTGCTCGTATCCGTGGCGGTGCTGGCCATCGGGCTCGCCGGCAGCTTTGTGCTGCTGCGAAAGGTGGAATCGCAGCTGCTCACCAACCAGCAGCGCGCAGCGGAACAGGAGGCGGCAGTGATGGCGCGTTTCATCGATCGCGACCTTTCGGATCAGGCCGATCCAACCGAAATACTAAACCGGCTGCAGGCCGTGCTGCACGGCAGCGGATCAAGGACGGAATTTCTCTGCCTGCTCGACGCAGAAGGGCGCGTCATCAGCCATCCTGATCCCGCCATGATCGGCATGCCGCGGGGCGCGGTGGAACTAACCCGAACGGATACCCGAGAAAATGTTTCAATCGCGAGCGTGTTGCGCAGCCGGCAACCGGGTGCCGGTCTGCTGAGCGAGCCGAATATGCCGCTGCAGATTGCGCATTATCAGCCGGTGCAAGGGAAGCAGTGGACGGTTGCGGTGCATAAGAACGCCGCTGCGATCGCCGGAGAGTTCGCGGCTGTGCGTTGGAAGCTACTCGGCGCAGCCGTCCCTACCCTAATGCTGATTTCCCTCGTCGGCGCAGGGATGGCCCGCTCGCTCGGTCGTCGGTTTGAGCAGGAACTCGAGATTAAAAACGCCTCGCTTGAAACGCGGGTCAACGAGCGAACCGCGGAACTTCGCCGCGCACTGGCGGAATTGCAGCTCGCCCACGAGCGACTCATGCAGGGAGAAAAGATGCACCTGCTCGGCGAGCTGATGGCCGGCATCGCGCACGAGATCAATAACCCTCTCGCCGTGATCAGCGGTCACGCCGAACTCTTGAGCCGCGACCCGGGCAGAGACTCCACCAGAGCCGGCGCGGTCATCGCGCAGCAGACGCAACGGGTCATCCGCATCGTGCGCAACCTGCTTGATTTCGCCCACAATCGACCGGCGGAGCGCGCTCCGGGCTCACTGTCGGACGTGTTGCACGATGCCGAGGAACTCATCGCTGCCGAGCTGGGACAAGCCCAGATCCGCCTGGATACCTCGATTGCCGCGGATATCCCACCGGTGTTGATGGACAGCCAGCAAATGGAGCAGGTGTTTATCAACCTCGTGCGCAATGCCGGGCACGCCTTGGCGAAACAGCCCGGCGAACGCCTTATCAGCGTGCGCGCGTTCACCGATGGTCTTTGGGTGGCCGTGCAAGTAAGGGACAACGGCCCCGGCATTCCCACGCACATGCGCGAGCGGATCTTCGACGCCTTCGTCACCACCAAGTCCGACGGCACCGGCCTCGGTCTTTCTCTCTGCAAGCGCTTCGTTGAGTCACATGGCGGCCGGATAGAACTGCTCGCAACGCCACCCGGCACTGGGGCCTGTTTTCAATTCCGGCTGCCGGCCTTCGCGCCGCAGGCCCCCACCCCTTTGCCCGCAATCGAAACTTCCGCTCACACATGAATGCAGCTATCCGCACCCTCCGGCCATCTGCTTCGCTTGTTCTCGGGGCCGCGCTTTTTCTCGCGCAGCTGGGACATGCCACGACCGTTGGCGACTTCAATATGGAGAACGCCATCATCCCGGTCGAAGAAGTCCTCGCCGGCGGTCCGCCCCGGGACGGCATCCCCTCCATCGACCGTCCGAAGTTTGTCCCGCCCGCGCAGGCTCGATATCTTGAGGAGGACGACTTGGTGGTGAGCGTCACACACGCAGGCGAGACTCGCGCCTATCCCCTGCGCATCTTGGTCTGGCACGAGATCGTCAACGACCGCATCGGTGAACTCGCGATCAATGTCAGTTACTGTCCGCTCTGCGGCTCCGCCATGGTCTTTGACCGGACGATTGGTGGGCGCACCCTCGAATTCGGTGTCTCGGGTCTGCTCTTTCAGAGCGACGTATTGATGTATGATCGGCAGACGGAGAGCCTCTGGTCGCAACTGGGCATGATGGCCGTCAGCGGTCCCGCTGTCGGGCAAAAGCTGATCTTACTCACCGCCGAACACATGACGTGGCGGGCATGGCGGGAAAAATATCCCGCGGGGCTAGTTCTCTCGACCGACACCGGGCACCGGCGCGACTACGCACGCCAGCCGTATGGGGATTACCAGCGTTCGTCACGGCTCATGTTCCCGGTGCGCGGAAAACGCCGCGACCTGCCGATCAAGGAGATGGTCGCGGGGGTCGTGCTCGATGGCGTCGCCCGCGCCTATCCGTATAGCCAACTACCTGATGGCCGCGAATGGGAGGACCGCATCGGCGATCAACTTGTGCGCTTGCGTTATGATCGCGCGGCGCGCCACTTGACGATTACGGACGAAAAGGGAGAAGCCGTTCCGCATGCGCCGGCCTACTGGTTTGCGTGGCAGGCGTTCTACCCCGCCACGACGGTCTGGAAGCCTCAGCAGTGATGATGCGCCGGGGAATGCGCGAGCGGGTTCAGCAAACCGCGTTACGCCAACTGGTGTCGCAACAAGGCGGCGAGATCATCGATGTCGTCTTTCACCTCCAGCAACGCAGAGGAGATGCCGCACTCGTTTGCTCGCTCCATGGTCGCTGCACACACCGTTTCGGTGCTCCACGCGATATTCTCGAACAGCCGGGGCATTGGCCGTCGGAGACCAATCAAATAATAGCCACCGTCGCTCGCCGGCCCAAGCACGAGGTCTGAGTCGTCTAGTTTCCGTTCAGCACGGAGAAGCGTCTCCGAATCGAGTTGTGGGCAATCTGAGCCGATAGCTATAACCCGACAGTAAGCCCGGGCGAAGGCCGCGGCAAAAGCATGCTTCAGCCGCGCCCCCAGATCTCCACTGCACTGCGCTCGCAGCAGGATATCGTTTCCAAGCCATCGGCGCATCTCGGGTGGAGCCCCGCGTGGAGCATAATGAATTTCAGTCCTAAAACTTGGTGGAATGCGGCTAAGTTGCTGCTCCGCCAATGTGCGATAGACGCCTGCGGCGGCCGCCATTCCAATCGCATGACCCAGCCGTGTTTTCACCAAGCCCGGCCGGGGCGCTTTAAGGAAAACCATAACCAACGAAGTCGAGCGCATTGATGACTTCTCGTCAGAATAGCCGCCGCAAAAGACTCGGCCGGTAATTATGGCCGCGATCACCTTGGTCGTTCAAGCCCCAGTCGTAATCGAGATACTCGACCGTGTAGTCCTGCTTCTTGAAAAACGGACGATAGCGCGAAGGACCGAAGCGCTCCAATACCTCTGCGAGTGAGCCATCTTCCACAAAATCCGACTTAAACCATTTGAAGATTGGGGAAACTCGCACCACACGTGCGATAGGATCATACTTGTTTAGGTCGCTCCGCCCCAGCCAAGTCCGAAATGCATCCTCCGTCAGCGATACCACGTTCTGCATCGTGTATGCCTTGCGCTGCAACGGCGGACAGCTTCTCGCGGCGCACACGATTGTAGCATGCACTTTCCAGCCGAAATGGGGCCGCAAGTGGCGATGCTCGATCTCATCAAGCGAGAGAATGCGACCACCTATATTCCAGCGTGCTTGGCTCCAAGAGTCAGCAAGGTCACGAATGCTTTCCGTCGGATAGTTTTGAAGAATCCACCGCACCGTAAAAGCGTTGTAGGCGTTGATTAAAGCCGCAAGTAGTTCCGTCCCTTCGGCCGAGCTTCCTCCCACGCGCGCATAAGCCAGAATAAAATCGTCCAGTGACTGCAAATCTGCGGCGTTCGCCCGCCAGTCACTATAAGCGACAAGTCCTTCCTCATTTACATACTTCTTCAGCAGTGCGTCCCAGGGGCTTGGATCAATGCCAGCAGGCACGGCAAGGATTGCTGCGGCAGCGGTCGAGCTAACGAAGATCAAGCCAAGCAAAAATAGAGCACGGCGCACGAAGATCATTTGGGAAATAACTTAGGTAGAGTAAAGTGACGCGGTCTCGCCATGCTGCTCGATGGCGCCGCCGCAACTCGAGCCTGCGCCGGCGGTGCAGCCGAAGCAATGTGGCGCGGTGCTGATGGTTGCACCGGTGAGCTGCTCCGGATCTACTTCCCACAGAAATTTGCGCGCCGTGCCAGCGGCGCCAAAGGGCAGTTTCATCATCTGATTGAAATCGCAGTCGAACACTTCGCCCTCCCAGCTCACGTTGATGGTATCGCGACACATCAAACCCTCGACCGTGGCGGGATTGAACGCTCTGACCAGCAGCGAGAGGTATTCCTCATATTGGCCATTGTGCTTCAGCCAGGAGGCGAACCGCGACACCGGCAGGTTCGTGATGGTGTAGAGGCGGTTGAACTCGATCCCGAAATGGAGACGCAGCTCCCGCTTGTAGTCGGCTTCAAGCTCGGCTTGCTGGCCCGGCAACCGGGCGCCGACGGGGTTGAAGACCAAGTGCAGGGGAAGCTCGGGGTTGAGGCCGTAACCGACGGAGTTCAGGAGCTTCAGCGCCTCGATGCTGGCGTCAAAAACCCCGTCCCCTCGTTGAGCGTTGACGTTATCGGGAGTGTAGCAGGGCATCGAGGCGACGATTTCAACCCGCTGCCGGGCCAGAAACGCGGCCATGTCTTCATAGCCGGGCTGAAGCAGGATAGTGAGGTTGCAGCGATCGATGATCGTGGCGGTCGGATCCTGCAGGCGAAGCGCACTGACCAGATAGCGGAACGACGGCATCATTTCGGGGGCGCCGCCCGTCAGGTCGATCACCGGCAGACGGGCATACGATTGCCAGACCAGAATGCGGTCCACGGTCTCATGCGTCATCACCTCTTTACGGCCGGGGCCGGCGTTCACATGGCAATGCGAGCAGGTCAGGTTGCAGAGCTTGCCCACGTTGATCTGGAGCACCCGGGGCGCGGACCGGCGCAAAGTGAGACCGTGATCACTGAGATGGCAGACAAAGGACTTCATAAGGGTGCCCGAAGGAGAAGGACGACGAGGGCGGCAACCAGCGCGGCGGCCGGCAGGGTGATGATCCAAGCCAGCAACATTTCCCGCACGGTTTTCCAGTGGATGCCACGGGCATCCCGTTTGAGACCAAGACCGATGATGGCGCCGCTGCTGACATGCGTCGTCGAGACCGGTAACGCGAGGTGCGAGGCGAAGATCACGAGACCGGCGGTGACCAGGTTTGCCGCGAGCCCCTCAAGCGGTTCCATTCGCGTGACTTTCTGCGCGAGGGTTTCCGTCACCTTCAGTCCGCGCCATAGACTGCCGGCCGTCATCGCCACTGCTACCCCCAGGAATGCCCAGGGAAGGTCAAGTGAGAGACTGCCGGCGGCGACCACGCCCAGACCGAGCACCTTGGGCGCATCGTTCAATCCCCGGGCGAAGGCGGTGGCCCCGGCGCTGACCCAATGCAAGCCGTCGGCGACGGTGACGCCGGCTATGGTGACAGGGGAGCGTTCGCAGGATTCCGTGCCCCCCCAGACCACGCCAACCGGGGCAGTTGCGATCATCAGGGATCGGTCGGCACTGGCCGACACTGCCGGTTGCTGCACGCAGACACAGTAGCCCTGCCACTGGCCGAGTCCTCGTCGAACAAGGGGATGGACCAGAAAGATGACCGCCATGGACAGGAGAGGTCCGAGCGCGAGCGGCAGGGCGAACTTGGCAAGAAGGATCGAGCCGTTGATGCCCGCCCAGCCGGACGCAGCGACGCCAGCCCCGACTAAGGCGCCGGTGAGCGCATGGGTGGTGGACACAGGAAGGCCGGTCTTTGTGGCAAACCAGATCCAGCTCAGTGCGCCGCAGGCGACGGCCAGCAGCAATCCGCTCCCACCCGATCCGCCGGTCAGGATACCCTTGCCGCTAAAGGCTGCAACCAGGCCTTTAGAAGCGAGAATCGCCGTGATGGCGCCAACGAAAGTCCAGAGACTTCCCCAGACCACGGCTGTTCGGTAGCGGCTTACGCCGCTACCGACCAAGGTCGCGATGGCCTTTGAGACATCGTTGGCACCATTGTAGTAACCAACGGCTAGGGTGGCCAGAATGAGGAGCAGAGCGAGCATCAGCAGCAAGTCTGGTTGGCATCGGTGCAGCAGGCGGCCGCCTCGGTGGTGGCAGCATAGTCAGCGCCCTTGGTCGCACGGGGATCGCGCACGGCCTGCTTGCACGCTGCGTAGGCCTTCGCCTCCCCTGCCGGCACGGCAACGAGCGGCTCGATCAGCTCGAAGCCAGCGCCGTAGTGCCCGGCTTTGATCAGCTGATAGGTCTTGTCGCACACCGCCTCGCGCACGCCGCGACGAAAACGATGACCGTCATCGTCGAGAAATTCCTTGCCAGGCCCTTTGTAGATAACCGCCTGGTTGCGCTCGAGACAGGGGCCGTGTTTGCCCTTATAGGCCCGGACGGTGATGGAGCGGAATTCGATGCCCTGCACGGTCCGCCATGGTGCGGTGTCGTATTTGACCAGTTCGATCCCATGGAAGCCGGCCTGCTCGAAGGCCCGCAGGAACTCGGTTTCGGTCAGAGCGCCGGAGATACAGCCGCTCCACAATTCGGGATCGCGCTGCAGGCTCTCAGGCACGGCCTCGTCGCTGACGATGTCGGAGATTACGGCCCGGCCGCCTTGGCGCAAAACGCGGAATATCTCGGCGAACATCTGCGCTTTGAGGGCCGGCTCCACGAGATTGAGCACGCAGTTGGAAACCACCACGTCGATACTCCCGTCGGAGATCAACGGCCGCTCCGCACGGAGCCGGGAGGCGACGGTTTCCGCCGCAAGCCAGTCGTTTGCTCCGGATGCCGGGTGGGCCCGCAGGTGGGCATCGAGCAGATCGAGGCTGAGGGCGAGGTCCTGGATGCGGCCCTTGCGAAACTCGACGTTGGAATAGCCGATTCGCTCCGCCACGATGGGTATGTTGCGGCGGGCGACCTCAAGCATGTCGTCGGTCATGTCCACGCCAATGACGCGGCCTTCAGGACCGACGACCTGAGATGCAATAAAACAAATTTTTCCGGTGCCGGAGCCGAGGTCGAGCACCGTGTCACCCTCTTGCACCCATCTCGATGGATCACCGCAGCCGTAATCGCGCTCAATCACCTCGCTGGGGATGACTCGGAGATACTTTGGGTCGTATTCGACCGGACAGCAAAGCGCTGCCTCGGCTTGACGGGCGGCGCCACTGTAGCGCTCGCGAACGGAGGATTCAAGCTGCATGCGGTGTGGTTGGTTTAGGATCTGGAAAGAGTTTCCACCGAGTAGCCGCTGTCACTCGGAACCCCGAGCACGTAGGCGCGGCCGTTATGCTGCCACAGCGCAAGTGACCAGTTACCTTCACGCTCGATGCGCGGTTGATCGGCGCCGGGAAGGTGCGGAAAGGCGCCGGAATCCTCGAAAACGTAGAGATGCACCCGCTCCGCGCCATCGCCCATGAAGCAGAGGAGTGAAACCTTCCCGCGTGTGGTATTCCACGTTTCGCAGCCGAGCACTTTCATTCCGGCCAGCCCGCGCGGCAGCACGTCGGGCTGCGGCCCGCGACGGTCGCGGAGCCACTGCTGAATTCGCACCATATCACCCGACATGAGCCCGATCGTTGCGTGGTGTTCAGCTAGGTTGGTCGCGATTTCGGCGAGTGACGCGTTGGCTGGCAGTGGTAGGCCGGGGGGCCGGCGAACGTGCTGAATCGCCACGGTCGCTGCGAGGATGACCGCGACGCTTGCCGCGAGTGCATAGGGCCAGCGGCCCCGGCGGTAAACTGCCGATGCGCCCATCGTTGCCTTAACGAGCGCTTTTGCGTTCTGAGGCACCGCGATGGACCCGAGAGCTGCGGCCACATCCGCGTCAAACCGCTGCTCATGCTGGAACCATGCCGCAAGAGTGGGATCGCGTTCGGCTTGCAGGATCGCCTCGGCGAATAACGGATCGTGGGCATCTTGCCCGTGGGGCCGATACACACTGAGAATGAACTTTGCCTGATTGTTATCCATGGTGGTTCCCTTTCGTGGAGGATGGCAGCGGCACGATTTTGCCGATCTTGCCGTCTTCGCGGCTTCTCAGCTTGCGCCGTAGTTGTTCCTTTCCTCGTGCAATTCGGGACATGACCGTGCCGATGGGCACGTCGAGGACCTCTGCGATTTCCTTGTAGGAGTGGCTTTCCAAATAGAACAGGACGAGCGGGGCGCGAAACACCTCATCGATCTCCCGCAGCGCAGCGAGCGCCTGCTGTCCGTCGATGGATCTCAAGGGTCCGCTCTCCTCGGCTGGCACGGAGTCGAAATAGTTTTCGTCCGACGGAGGGCTTTCGCGCAAACGGGAGCGCCGGTTGTTGAGAAACTCGCGATAGAGGACCGTAAACAACCAGGACTTGGCTTTGCCTGAGTCGCGCAGCCCGTGCCCCTTTTCTGCCCAGCGCGCAAACGTCTGCTGGGTCAGATCCATTGCCTCGTCACCATTGCGGGAAAGGCTGAGGGCAAACCGGTAGAGTGGATCATACCAGGTATCGACCAGTTGCTGGAAAAAAGAGGCATCCATCTGAGCCGTGGGACGGAGAACTCTACGCTTTATTCCGGCAAAACCAGATCTTCGCACCGGGCATCAATGGACCTGCGGGTGGTCGAACGACCATCTCGACCTCTGTCAGACGGGCAGTTGGGGTGCGCATCTTGGAAATGCCCATTGTTTCGCCGGGGACTGCCGCCGTGATTGTCGGCTGCATGGAGATCTGTTGATCGGGTCCAGCGATTACTGATTCCGGCCCGCCATCACTCCGCCGTCCACATCCCAGATGGCACCGGTGACCCAGCCGGCGTCGTCGCTCAGGAGGAAGTCGATGACCGCACCGACATCGGCCGGCGTGCCGACGCGACCGAGCGGATGGAAGGCATTGAACCCCGCGAGCGTCTGGTGGATCTCCTCGGGTTTTATGAACGCGCCGTAGATCGGCGTCTCCACCACGGCCGGGGAGACGGCGTTCACGCGGATGCCGTGCTCCGCCAACTCCATTGCCAAGTGCTGCGTGAGCGAATGGAGCCCGGCCTTGGCCATCGAATAAGCCGACGAGGGTGTCGCCTTGATGGCTTGTCGCGCCCACAGCGAACCAATGTTGACGATGCTCCCCTTGCGCTGCTGCTCCACCATGCGCCGGGCAGCGGCTTGGGTGAGAAAGAAGAACGCCTCGTTGAGCTCGTGGTAACGACGATAGTCCTCACGGGTGTGATTAAGGAACGGCGTCGGGAAAAAATACCCCGCGGAATTGACCACATGGTCGAACGCCGGCCCCGCCGCGAGATGGCGGATGAATTCGTCCACCTGAGAGCGCTGATAGAGGTCCAGGCTGTGGGTGACGACCTGCGGAGCGCCGGCCCGCGAGATGGCCGTGGAGGCGAGGGTTAGCTTGGCGGTGTCACGACCAGTGATGGTGACGGCCACGCCCCGGGCGCCGAGGCGCTTGGCGGTGTCGAGACCCATGCCGGTGGAGCCACCGATGATGAGAGCGGTTTTCATGGATAGAGAATTGTTCCGGTTAGTGGGTCAGCGGTTGGTCGGGGAGAGCCGGGTCGCGAGGAAGGGCTTCAGCTCCTCCGCGCCGAAGTCGGCCAGGATGTCGCCCTCCCAATCAAGGACGGGCGCCTTGGTTTGACCGGAGAGCCAGCGCATCTCGGCCAGCGCAGCCGGATCGACGCTGACATTCTTTTCGGTGAACGTGACGCGCGCGTGGACAAGCAGTTGCCGGGCTTCGCCGCACCAAGGGCAGCCGGCTTTCGTGTAGAGGACGGGGATGGGTGTTTTCATAGAAGCGGGATTCGGACGGGGTTGAGTTCGGAAGTGAAAATGAGGCCGGAGTCAGGAACGCGGCGGGTTGTCGTGGCCGAGCCAATAGAGCGGGTAGCGACCGGGCCGGACGGCGTTGTTGAAAATGAGAGCTACGAGCACGACCCCAACGGCGCCGAGCAGGGTTGGTGCGATCAGGAAGGTCCACCCGGGTTGGGTCATGAACACGATGACTGGATTGGAACCTGCCGGCGCATGCACGGTGCGGGTCGCGAACATGGCGATGACGGCGAGACCGAGCGCGAGCCCGAGCGCCCACGACTGCGGGCCAAACGCTTTGAGGCAGATCAGGCCGACGAGGGAACTGAGCAGGTGGCCGGCAATGACATTGCGCGGCTGGGAAAAGGGGGCTTCGGGCAAACCGAAAAGGAACACGCAGCTGGCGCCCAATGAACCGAGGAGCAGTGGTTGGCGCGTCCATGAGGCCAGGATCGCCACGAGACCGATAGCGAGAGCCGCACCGGCGCCGGCCAGCAGGATCTGCCGCACCGGAAAACGTGGCGGCAATGCGGCCGACTGACCCCGGAATTTTCCTAAAAAGGAATTCACGACGCTGAGGCTGGAGGCGGAAAGAACCGGCTGAGCGGGCGCAAAAGGTCCCTCTCAGCCGGTCAGGTATCCAGGTTGTTGGTGTTGGTCCGCCCCTTACTGGCGGGCGGAAATGCGGGCGACGATTTCGTCAGTCGTGACGACCTCGTTGGCGATGAAGCCGAAGTTTGTGATCGCGGCCTTGTAGCCGTCACCGAGCTCCGGCGAGACCGCCGCGGCGGTGGCGTCCTTCACGACGATGACCTCGAAGCCTTCCTCGAGCAGCTCGCGGAGGTGCGACTCGACGCAGAGGTTGGCGGACATGCCAGCGAGGATGATCGTTTCGATGCGGCGCTTGCGGAGCTGCAGGGCGAGATCGTTGGATTCCGGACCGTAAACCTTGTGCGGACTGGTGATGATGGTCGCGCCGTCGTTGATGTAGGGCTTGTATCGCTCCAGCCAGTCGGCACCGGAGCCCTCGAAGCCGTGCAGATCCAAGGCGCCCTTGCGGTCGAACATCCCGATCTTGTGCATTACCTTCTCGATGGTGCCGCCGAAATGCCAGTGATGGTCGGTCGGGTAATAGTAGTGCGGCGAGATGAAGACCGGCAGCTTGTTCTGCTTCGCGGCCTGCAGGAGCTGTTCAATGTGCTCGACGGTTTTGTTTTCGGTCACGTTTTGCCCGACGAGACCCCAGGTCACGCCCTTTGGGCTGAGGAAATCGTTCTGGGGGTCGGTGACGAGCAGGGCGGTGCGGGAGGGATCGATCCGCTTGGGGGCGGCAGGCGGGGGCGTGTCGGCCTGAGCTGACGCGAACAGGGCCGTCGCGAGGGCGAGCAGGGCGAGGAGCTTGGATGATTTCATGGTATTCGGATTGGGAGTGAGGGCGTTTTGCCTTGGCCGAAATGATACCAACGACGCTGTGCGAAGTGGTCCGGAAGTGGTGCGATCTTGTCCGCGGCGGTGCGATTCAGTCCGGGCGAAGTCCGGCGACTGCATTTTTGCCGATTGCTGCGAAGCTGCTCGTGGAATAGAAGCGCCCGCATGTCTCTCGACCGGTTGCTCTCCCAGCTTGAAGTCAAGGTGCAGCCCTTTTCCCTCTGCATTCTGAGCGGCGGGTGGCGCCTCAAACTGCCCAAACCCGCCGAGCCCGTGCTGCACTTCGTTCTTCAGGGCAGTGGCCGGATCGAAGGCATCCGCGGCGACAAGCATACGCTGGCACCTTTTCATCTTGCCGTTGTTCCGCTCGGCACAGCGCACCATCTCGAGTCAGGCGCCGCGGTGCGCCGCGAATTCGAGTTCGACGCCCGCCAAGCCGGGCCGCCGATTTACCGCATTGTCGCGGGCTCACCTGAGAAGGCGGATCTCACGCTGGCGTGCGGGATGATCACGGTGCGCTACGGGCGGACCTTGGGCCTGTTCGACCACCTCCGCAGCATTGTCTCGGTGGATCTTTCCGACGTGCCGCAGGTGCGCGAGGCCTTCACCACGATCCTGGCCGAGCAGTCGCGCCCGGCCGAAGGCGGCCAGACACTGACCGGTGCGATGATGAGTGCCGCCCTAGTGTATCTTTTCCGGCGTCTGGCGGCGAAAAACTCGGGCACGCTGCCCTGGCTGCTGGCCTTGGAGGATTCACGGCTCGGCCGGGCAATTGACCTGATGTTAGGAGATCCCGGCTATTCGCATTCCGTCGAATCACTCGCCGATGCCGCCGGCATGAGCCGCTCTGCTTTCGCCGAGCGTTTTGGCGAGGCCTTCGGGCGCACGCCCATGGCGATGCTCCATGGCATTCGCATGGAGAACGCGGTGAAATTGCTTCACGACAGCGATCTCTCCATGGATGAGGTAGCCAAGAGGACGGGCTTCTCCAGTCGCAGTCACTTTTCACAGGCGTTCAAGAAGCACCACGGCGTGCCTCCTACCCGGCATCGAAACAGTTCGATGTTCGGCCAATAAATTGGCGGCTGGCATGGGTCGGGTTAAGAAGCCCCTCACGGGTAATCGCGTGAGGCGACCGCGCGGGCAGCAAGGCAAATCAAAAGGAACCCGACAATGGCCGCCGCTCCCGTCAGGTTATCCTCCACAGCGATCGGAAAGATGAGCACGAGCCCAATCCGGTTCATCACCGCCGAATAACTCGAGACGCAGAAGGGAATCAGAAAGAAGCGGGCGAGCGGCCAGAAGCCCAGATCGCGCCACTGCTGGCCCGGAGGAATCGCATTCGCCGCCAGGATGACGCCGATCGCGGCGGCGATTCCCGCTGCATTCAACCACACAGCAAGGCTGGCCGTCGCATGCCTCGCCATGATGGAGCTATACCACAGGAAGGCGCTCCACAGCAGGAGGCGCCGATTGTCCAAATGGGCGAGATAGCTGATCAAATTCAAGGGAAGCGAGTGCTCAGCAGTCTGCGTTCCAAAGGGGGCACCCTGCTTTCCAAGATGCCCCCACTCTGGCTTGGCCGGGTCAGGACGCCTGGTCAGCGACCACCGGTGAAGGCGGCGTCGATCGGAGTGTTGGCCAGGTGGTTGGTGTAGTTGCTCAAGGTCTTGATCGCGGCGATCGAGAGAATATCGAGCACGTGCTGCTGCGTGTAGCCGGCGGCGAGGAACGCCTCGATGTCGGTGGCGGGCGTCCAACCGCGGTGCTCGATCGTCTTGCGGGCGAAGCGGACCAGCGCGGTGCGCTTGGGGTCGCTGAGTTCCTTGTTCGCGCGCACCGCCTCGATTTGGTCGGCGGGCACTTTCGCCATCGTGGCCACGGCGGAGTGGGCGGCGACGCAGTAGTCGCAACGGTTCTCGGCACTGACGGCCAGCATCACGAGTTGTTGCTCCTGCGCATCGAGCGCGGAGTGCTGGGCGAGCAGGTCGAGCACGTTGAGGTAGGTCTGCAGCGCGACGGGCGAGTTGGCGAAGATCCCGTAGAGGTTCGGGATAAAACCGTAGGCCTGCTTGACCTGATCGAAGATCGGCTTCAGCGGCTCGGGCGCGGTGTCTTTGGTATGAACGGTGAATTTCATCGTGAGGTGGGTTGTCGGTTGCGGCTTAGGCGGAACCCTTGGCCATCTGGCGGAGGGCATCGGCGGTGACCGGCTGGCCGGCCACGCCCCAAGCCCCGGAGGGCACGTCTTCGATGAGCACCCAGGTAACCGGGCGGAGGCCTTCGCCTTCGACGGAGACGACGGCGTCGGTGACCTTGCGGATGATTTCCTGTTTCTGTTGGAGGGTCAGGTAGTCCCCGACTCCTTTGATTTGCACGAGCGGCATGATGTTGTTGTGGTTCGTTGTTGTAATGGACCGGTTGGTCCAAAATTTTCGCAAGGAAGACCGGCTTCGGTCGGGCCGGCTTAGCGGCCTATTTGGTCGGCGATCTCCTCCAGCGGGTAGGTCAGGATCTCTGCGAGTGTCGGGTGATACCAAGGCGCACGCAGCAGATCGAAGACGGTCGCGCGCTGCGCCAAGGCGATGGCAAAGCAATGGATCAGCTCGCCGGCGTCCTTGCCGACGATTTCGGCCCCGAGGATCCGGCCGCGCTTAGGCTCGGCCAGCACCTTCACGTAGCCGTATTTGGCTTCCATCAGGATGGACTTGCCGTGGTCGTCGAATGGATACGATGCGACCAGGAACTTTGTCCCGCTCGCGCGCAGATCGCGCTCGAGCAAGCCCACGGTCGCGAGTTGCGGGTCGGTGAAGACGACACTGAGCAATTGGCCGTAATCGACGGGTTTGTTTCCCTCCATCCCGGCAGCGTGACGCACGGCCACTTCAGCTTGGGCGATCGCGATGTGGACGATTTCGGCGGGACCGGCGCAATCACCGGCGGCGTAGATGTGCGGTGCCGTGGTTTGCTGCCAGCGGTTCGTTGTGATCTGGCCTCCGGCGGTGACGCTCACGCCGGCAACCTCCAGTCCCAATCCGGCGGTCGCCGGCACACGCCCGAGCGCGTTGAACAGATGGGCACTGCGGCGCGTGACTTTCTTGGCTCCGTGCAGAAAGTGGACCGTTGTCCCGCGAGCGTCCCGGATGATTTTTTCGATTTTTGTGCTGGTGAATACCTCGATGCCCTCGTCGGTCAGGGCCTTCTGCACCACCGCTGCTGCCTCGGCCGACTGTTCACGGAGGAGCTGCGGGCTGCGTTGGACGATGGTCACGCGGCTGCCGATGCGATTGAGGAATTGGGCCAGCTCGCAGGCAACGATGCCCCCTCCCAGGACGGTGACGCTGCGCGGAATGAAATCCAGATCGAGCACGTCGTCGCTTGTCCATGGCTTTGCCTCCGCCAGGCCGGGGACCGGCGGTGTGCTCACGCGGGATCCCGTGCCTATAAGAAAATGGCGGGCCCGCAGGCGCTTCCCGTTGGTGAGAACGACAGTGTGTGGATCGATGAACCGCGCGTAGGCGCGAAAGACATCGAAGCGACCGGACTGCAAAGCCTGGTTCCGGTGATCGGCAAACTCTCCGATGATGCGTCGCTTGCGAGCCTGAACCTGTCCCATGTCGGCCTTGGCACCGGTCACGCTCAGGCCGAAGCGAGCCGCGTGCTGCGCCTGATGCAGAATCTCGGCCGCGTAGAGCAGAGTCTTCGAGGGCATGCACCCGCGAAGGATGCAAAGCCCGCCGAGTTGCTCGGCGCCGTCCACGATGGCTACTTTCCAGCCCAGGTCGGCAGCAACACGAGCAGCATTGAAGCCTGCGCTGCCGCCGCCGATGCAGACCAGGTCGTAATTTCTCGCCTTGGACATTATGAGTTGGGGTTTGATTTTTAGTGCGGTCGCAGTGGGACCGATTAGGCTGCCTGTGCCAACAGGCCATGCTGGCTCAGGACCGCGAGGTAGGTGTCTGGCTCGGGGCGCACGCGGTAGTTCTCGGTCTGGTCGGTCCACAGCACCTTGCCGCCGGGTGCGGTGATGATGACAGTCGGGAGCACCGTTTCACTGGCGTAGCCGAGCATCTGCATGCCCATGGGAACGCCGTGTGGATCACTGATGCCGAGAATGCGTGCGGCGCGGTTGCCCTCATCGACGAGGAAGTCGAAGCCGACCGGATGATTGTCGGAAAGACTCGCCGTATGGGTAACCGGCTGGGGCGAGACAAGCACAACCCGGACGCCGCGGTTCTCGAATTCGCGATGCTTTCCAGCCAGCTCCTTGATCTGCGCCATGCAAAGAGGGCACCAATTGCCGCGATAAAATAGCCAGAGGGTGGGCTTGTCGGTTAGTTCATCGGATTGGACGGGGATCAAGTTGGTGTCTTTGAGGACCAGCCCGGGCAGCTCCGCGCCCGGTTTCAGCAACGGGCTCTCCACCCGATCGAGCTTGGAATACCAGCGAATGTAGAGAACCAGCCCAGCCCAGCCGACCGCGCCCAGTAGCGGGAATAGAAGCCCGTGACCCAGAATAGCCGCCTTGACGGTGATCCCGAAGCCGATGGCTGCCGCCAGGTTGATCAGGGGCAACCGGGCGCTGGTGCGAGCCGTCCGGCGGAACATCATGAGGCGGCTGAATACGATCAGGATGGGGGCGGTGGTGAGGAGGACGCCGAACCAACGGTCGGCGAAATTCTCCTGGTAGAAATGCCAGCCCGCGTAGGCGGTCAGGGCGGAGACCAGCATCATATAGATGCTGATGAACATGGACTTGAGCAGATTCATTGGAGTTGCTGCAGGCTGGAGGGCGCGAATCGAGGTCGGAGTGTGCGGGGATTAGGAGGAGGTGGAATCCTCGGTCGCGACTAGGACGACGAGGGAGGCGAGTATGAGGGTGATTGGGATCATGGATTCTGGCTTTGGCGGAGGATGAGTGGCCTGCGGTGGAGCGGATAGGAGCGTGACGGAGGAGAGAAATTCCCAGATTTGGACTGAGTGGTCCAGAACGAATCCGGGCTTGCCTCTATCGTCAAGAGGATTATGGACCAATCAGTGCAAAATGGCTCCACATCAGGTCGCCCGCTCGAATTTGACCCTGAAAAGGCCCAGGACGCCATCATGCGCCTGTTCTGGGCCAAGGGCTTTCTCGGCGTATCTCTCCCCGACCTGCAAGAGCGCACCGGGCTATCCCGTTCGAGTCTCTACAACAGTTTCGGCTCCAAGCAGGAGGTATTTGAACTCGCCTTGGAACGCTATCGCCACGCGATGGGCGAGCAGATGTGCCGCCCGCTCGAGGAAGGAGAGCAGGGATTGGGCGATCTGCTGGTCTTCTTCGATTCGGTCGCGCGCATGTTCACCGGGCAAAAGAAAGAGACTGGCTGCCTGATGGTGAACAGCATGGTGGAGTTCGGCGGCGCGGACGCCGCCGTCGCGAAGCACCATGCCAAGCATTTGGAGCGCCTGCGGGAGGCGATCGGTGCCGCCCTGCAGCGCGCCGTGGCGTTGGGTGAAATCCCGGCCGAGGGCGTCGAGGCCAAACGTGATCTGGTGCTCAGTTTGGTGCTGGGTGTCACCGTAGCGGCCCGCGCAGGAATCGGCCAAGCCAACGTTATCGCGCTGGTTGATTCAGTCCGGTCGCAGATCCGCGCGTGGAAGAACAGCCGGAGCGGAACGCCAGGCTCACTGGAAGTGCGGCCTCCGCGGCGGCGCTAATCTCGGTCGCTCTCGTTTCTCGCGCACGTCCGCAAGGCCGATTCATCACTGCGCAGCAGCGTCGATGATCGCCTTCGCGGCGGCCTTGGCGTCCTGCGCGTAAGAGGCCCGCCGGTGTAAGTCGGCATGGACCGTCGCACCGTCGATCAACAGCATGAACTGGCGCGCCAAGCCCGGCGCGTTTCGCAGGTGCGCCTCGGCACAAAGTTTCTCAATGCGCTGCTGCAGGGACTGCTTGAAGACGGTGGCGGCCCGGCGAGGCTTATCCGTATCGAGGCGGTATTCGCCGATCGCTTTCACGAAGGCGCAACCGGCGAAGTCCGCCGAGTTGAACCAGGCCTCGAGCCAGTCGAAGACTGCGGCGAGGCGTTTGGCCGGGTTCTTGCCCGCCGCGGCGACGACCGCATCCAAGCCGGCCAGAATTTCAGCTCCTTTCCTTTCCATGGCCGCGGCAATCAGGTCCTCCTTGGAGCCGAAATGATTGTAGAGTGTCATTTTTGCCACCCCTGCTTTGGCGAGCAAGGTATCGATCCCCACCGCGCGGTAGCCGCTCTGGCAAAACAGATCCCACGCGGTCTCGAGCAGGCGCTCACGCTTCGCGGAGGCTGACAGCACTGTTTCGGTGGGCGTATCCATGCCGCCACTCTGGCGGCGAAACGGGAGGGCGCAAAGAAAAAGACAGGTCTGTCTATTTTTACCTTGCTTGAGGGTAGACCTGTCTGTCTAGTTGTGCCGCCGCGCCATTCCGGTCCGGCAAAAAAATCAAATCAAACCAACCCTCCATCACATGAAGCTCGCTATCTTCGTTCTCTCAGATCCCAAAAACGGCGACGAGGCCACCGGCCGCGTCTTTAACGCCTTGGCTACCGCGGCCGAAGCCATCAAGGCCGGCGACCAGGTCGAACTCGTCTTTCAAGGCGCCGGCACGCGCTGGCCCAAGGAACTCACCCGCCTCGATCATCCCGCGAATGGCCTGTATAACGCCGTCCGTCCCGCGGTCGTCGGTGCATCCTGTGGCTGCGCGGCGGTGTTCGGCAGCACCGCAGATGTGAAGGACTGCGGCCTGGCCGAAATCAAGGATCACGCGCTTCCCGGCACTCCCGGCCTCGCGAGCTTCCGCCGCTATCTTGCGGACGGCTGGTCCACCCTCCTGTTCTAACCCGCTGTCCCCGCTCCCGCGATGGCCGGACGTTATCTCGAGCTTCTGTTCACGCCACCCGTGCAGGCGGCGCAGCAGCACTACTATGGCCGGGCCATGGCGCTGCCGCCGCAGGCCGAACGCGACGCGCTGACCGCGGACGAGATCGGATTCATCCGGGAGCGGGACAGTTTTTATCTCGGCTCGGTGTCGCCGACCGGCTGGCCCTACATCCAGCATCGCGGCGGCGCACCGGGCTTTCTTCAAGTGTTGGATCCGCTGCGGGTGGCGTTTGCCGACTACAAGGGCAACCGCCAGATGATTTCCACCGGTCACTTCTCGAACGATGCACGCGTATCGCTGTTCCTGATGGACTATCCACAGCGCCAGCGGCTGAAAATCCTCGGCCACGCCCGTGTCGTTGACGCCCGCGAGGAACCTGCGGTCCTCGCCCAGCTGGCCGAACCCGCGGTGCGCGGACTCGTGGAGCGGCTGTTCTTCATCGACATCGTTTCCTACGACTGGAACTGCCCCAAATACATCACCCCGCGCTTTACCCGCGAGGAAATCGGCGCACTGACAGCTCCGCTCCAGGCGCGCATCGCGGAACTGGAAGCGCAGCTCGCCAAGGCCGGCCAGTGAATCGTCGCGCCTGCATCTGTCCACTTTCCGTCGAGGCGGCGCGCCACGAGATCTACTCGCGGGCCGAGGTTCTCCCGACCGAACGCGTGACCCTGCCCCGTGCCCGCGGGCGCATTTTGCGCGAGTCAGCGCACGCGCTGGAGGAGCAGCCGCCCTTCGACACCGCGGCCATGGACGGCTATGCCGCGCGAAGCAGCGATCTCGCGCAGCCGTTGCGCTTGGTCGGTGAGGTGCGCGCTGGCAGCACCCGGACCCGATCGCTCAAGGCTGGACAATGCGTGAGCATCTCCACCGGCGCTGCCCTGCCGCGCGGCGCTGACTGCGTCATCCGGCGCGAAGACGCACATCGCGACGGTCGCCACGTGCGCGCGCGGTCGGGAAGCGCCGATTGCCACGTCCGGCGCAAAGGTGAGAATATCCGCGCCGGCGCTCTGCTTGTCCCGCTCGGCACGCGACTGGGCGCTCCCGAACTGGCTGCATTGGCCGCCGCCGGCATTTCCCGTCCCGTCGTGGCACGGGCGCCGCGCTGCCTCCACCTGGTGCTGGGCGACGAGTTGGTTGCGCCGAATCGGAAACCCGCGGCAGGCCAGATTCGGGACAGCAACTCGACCCTGATCGCATCGCTCCTGGACGGACGCGGCGCGAAGCTGATAGGTCAAAGGCGGGTGCGGGACGACCTCGCCTCCGCGAAGCGCGCTGCTGAATCCAAGGGAGAATTTGATGTGCTGCTGATCTCCGGCGGTGCGGGCCCCGGAGCGTATGATCTGGCTGCGCCGTTGCTGCGGCAATTGGGGTTTGTGGTGCATTTCCGCCACTTAAACCTGCGCCCCGGCAAGCCGCTGGCGTTCGCGAGCCGGGGCCGGCAACTGGCATTCGCACTGCCTGGCAATCCCGTCTCTCATTGGGTCGTCTTTCAACTCTTCGTCGGCCCGTTGCTCGACTATCTCCAGCGGGGAACCGCCATTCCACCGGTGGAAATAAATGGCCTAATGGAAAGCCGTGCCGTTCTTCCTAGACCTGATACGCGCGACACGTATTGGCCCTGTCTTCTGGCCGTGAACGCAGGGCTGCCGACCATTGAGCCTCTCCCGCTGGCCAGTTCGGGCGATGCCGCGCGGCTCGCGGGTGCCCGCGCTCTGTTGCCGATCCTGGGCGGAATGCCCGCTCCGGGCAGGCGAGTGCGCTTCATCTATTGCCCATGAGCCCAAACCGCTTCTCGCATCTCGCAGGTGACGGGACAGCCCGGATGGTTGACGTTGGCTGCAAGCCCGTCACACGTCGGAGCGCCACAGCCGAAGGCACGTTGCACTGTTCGGCAGACACCATCCGGCTGCTGCGGAAGCGGGCGATTCCCAAGGGAGATGTTCTGACCATCGCGCAGATCGCCGGGATCCAGGCGGCAAAATCCACCGCCGCACTCATCCCTCTCTGCCACTCGATTGCGGCCACATCCGTGCAGGTGGCATTTGCGGTGCGGGCGGAGGGAATCGACATACGCGCCACCGTGCAGACGCGCGATCGCACCGGCGCCGAGATGGAGGCGCTCACGGCAGTGAGCGTCGCCGCGCTTGCGATCTACGATGTATGCAAGGCGGTGGACAAGGGCATGACGATCGGGGGGATTCGCGTGGCCGCGAAGGAAAAGCGATGAAAGTTGCCCGCATCACGCTCAGTGACCGCGCGGTTGCCGGCGTTTATGCCGACGCCAGCGGGCCCGAGATCGAACGCGTGATCTCGGGCCAATTCGTCGGGCCGCTGGAGTGGACCCGGGTCCTGCTTGGAGACGACCGGGCGGCACTGGAAACGGAGCTGCGGCGACTCGCCGATGACCTGCGCTGCCCGCTGATACTGACCACGGGAGGCACTGGCCCGGCGCCGCGCGATGTCACCCCTGAAGCAACCCGGGCGGTGATCGAGAAAGAGTTGCCGGGCTTCGGAGAACTCATGCGGTTGCAGAACTTCACTCGGGTGCGGACATCCATTCTCTCGCGGGCAACCGCCGGCGTTCGCGGCCGCTCACTGATTGTGAACCTGCCCGGCCGGCCGGCCGCCATCGAGCAGTCCCTTCCCCTGCTCACGCCGGCGATTGCTGAGGCATTGGATCATATCGCCGGTTTCCGGCCTGAAATCCGCCGCCCGCTGTGAGGGATTTCATTCCATGACCGGCCGTCTCAAGTTCGATCGGCGTGAATTCGCGGGCGCTTTCGCCGACCTTGGCACTTCCCTGCCGTTGATTCTTGCGGTGCTGCTCGCCACGCAGCTGCCGGCGGCCGGAGTGCTGCTGTCCTTCGGGTTGGCGCAGATCGCAACGGGCGTGCTCTACGGCCTGCCGATGCCGGTGCAACCGTTGAAGGCGATGGCCGTCGTTGCGATCGCTGGGGGTGCATCCGGGGGAATGCTGCATCTGGCGGGTTTGATGATCGGCACGATAATGGTCCTGCTCACCATGACCGGTATCCTTTCCCGGCTCCTGCACCTGATCCCGCGGTGCGTCGTGCGAGGGCTGCAGCTCGGTCTGGGACTCATGCTCGCCGGGGCGGCGTGTCGTCTCATCGGCCGTGAGCAGGTGTGGTTGAGCTGGCCATTGGCCGCCACCGCCATCGTCACTCTCGTGTGCCTGCGCCACCATCCGCGGTGGCCGGCCGGGTTGCTCGTGGTGGGAGCCGGCATCGTCTGGACAGCGCTGTTTCGCGTCGACTGGCAATCAAGCATACTCGCCGGGCAGACGGTGCCGCCTCCGGCACCGGAGTGGCCGCTCGATCAATGGGCAACAGTCCTGATCGTATTGGTGATTCCGCAGCTTCCGCTTTCCCTCGGTAACTCGGTGCTGGCTACCCACCAGGCGGCTCGTGACCTATTTCCCTCCCGCGCATTCACGCTCCGCAAGATCGGACTGACCTACGGCTTCATCAATCTGGCGGTGCCGTGGCTCGGCGGCTTACCCGTCTGTCACGGGTGCGGAGGACTTGTGGGAAATCATGCCATGGGAGCACGGAGCGGAGGCGCCGTTGTCATCTATGGCGCGTTTTTTGTCGCTGCCGGACTTTTCGGCAGCTCCGGCTTTGTTCCGTTGGCACAGGCTTTTCCGGCCCCGCTCCTTGGCGCCCTCCTGGTGGTTGAGGCAGGATCGCTCGTCGCTCTGATGGGGAGCGAACGTCACCCGCCTGGTGCCGTGATACTGATTGTCCTGATAGGGCTTATCTGCGCGCTGGCGCCGCAGGGATATGTGCTCGGTATGGCGGTTGGTCTGACGGCCTACCACGTCCTGCGAGCCTGCAACGTGAGCATGACGACCGAAAACCAACCGGGCCACATGGCCACTTGAGATAACTGTTGCCGATGCCCTTGGATCAATACCGACGTGAAATCGACTACCTGCGCATCTCGCTGACCGATGCGTGCAACTTGAGGTGTGTCTATTGCATGCCGGAACACATGAAGTTTCGCGCGCGACAGGATCTGCTGTCGGATGACGAATTGCGGCGACTCATCACGCTTTTCGGGCAGCTCGGCTTCCGGAAAATTCGTTTCACCGGCGGCGAACCAACCCTGCGCCCGCACCTGGCGGATCTTGTGCGCCACGCCGCCACCACTCCCGGCATCCGACGCGTAGGGCTCACAACCAACGGCATTCTCCTCGCCCGGCTGGCACATCCGCTGCGTGC
Source organism: uncultured Opitutaceae bacterium (assembly GCA_964475035.1). Taxonomy (GTDB): domain Bacteria; phylum Verrucomicrobiota; class Verrucomicrobiia; order Opitutales; family Opitutaceae; genus Didemnitutus. The sequence continues at coordinate 25,715 of CAYYVB010000008.1, forward strand.
CGCGGGACTCGCAACGGTCAATGTTTCGCTCGATACTCTTGATGAGACGCGGTTCCGTCGCCTCACCCGCTGGGGAAACCTGCGCGATGTGCAGGCTGGACTCGCGGCCGCCGCGAACGCCGGATTGGCGATCAAGATCAATGCGGTGGTCTGCCGCGGCATCAATGACGAGGCCGATGTCGTCGCCCTGGCCAAGCTCACGCTGAACCACGATTGGCAGGTGCGCTTTATCGAGCAGATGCCCTTCGGCAACAATGTGACCTTTCAGACTCGCGGTGTCGTGCGCGAGTCGGAGTTGCACGCCGTGCTCACCCGCACCTTCGGACCGCTCGAGGAGGCAAATGGCGGCCGACTAGATGGAGAGGCTCATCTCTATCGACTCCCCGGCGGCCTTGGCCGTGTCGGATTCATCAGTCCGGTCTCCCAGCCGTTTTGCGCCGAGTGCAATCGCGTGCGGCTGACCGCCGACGGCGTGCTTCGGCTGTGCCTCCTGCGCGACCGGGAGGTGAATCTCCTCCGACCCATGCGTGACGGAGCAACGGACGTGGAACTCGGAGAACACATCAGGCAGGGGATTCACGAAAAGCCTTGGGGGCACGCGTTGGAGCAGCACGAGATCCCAACGCTCCGCGGCATGTCCGAGATCGGCGGATGACGATGAATGCGGACCGACGAATCCACGTGCGTTTTTTCGCCATCTTGCGCGAACAGGCCGGCCGCAGCTCCGGGGAATATGTTACCTCCGCGCGGACGCCGGCCGAACTCTATCGGGAACTCCAGCAATCGCTCCCTTTGGAGTTTCCAATGCAGTTGCTGCGCGTGTCAGTAAACGCCCGTTACGCGGAAATGTCCGGGTCTCTGCGGGACGGCGACCGTGTTGTGTTCATTCCGCCCGTGGCGGGAGGCTGAGTAGATGTTTGAGTTGACCTCAGTCCCAATCGACTCCGGTGCGCTCGAGCGGCGCATCGTCCGTCCGGACGCCGGTGCATTGGTCGTGTTCACCGGACAGGTCCGGAATCACCATCGAGGTCTCCCGGTCACCCGGCTGGAGTATGAAGCCTACGACGAGTTCACGCTGGCGGAGGGCCGCGCCCTCGTGGAGGAGGCCGAGCAAGCATATCCGGGTGCCAAGGTGCTGTGTGTCCATCGCACAGGCCTTTTGGAGATCGGCGAGACTGCCGTGTGGATCGGCGTCACCGCTCCGCACCGTCACACGGCTTACGCAGCTAACCGTCATGTTATCGAGGAGATTAAACGCCGACTTCCTATTTGGAAAAAGGAGCTGCATCCCGACGGATCTTCCGAGTGGGTGAACTGCACCGCAGAGTCGCGATCAGCGCCGGAAACGCATTACCATGCGCGCCAAACAGCGTTGCGCGAAATCGGGGCCACCGGACTGTCGCGGCTTGCTTCCAGCCGGGTCTTGATCGTCGGCCTTGGGGGTCTGGGGTGTCCGGCGGCAGTCTATCTGGCTCGGGCCGGCGTCGGCCGACTGACGTTGGTCGATGGAGACAGGATTGATTGGCCCGATCTGGCCCGGCAGCTCCTCTTCACTCCGGAAGACGTGGGAATCTCCAAAGTCGCCACTGCCGCTCTCCAACTCCGTCGGCATAATCCCGCAATCACTGTTTCCACGATTGATGGGATGGTTGCGTCCGGGAATGTCAGGGCTTTGGTGGCTGGACACGATGTTGTGCTGGACTGCACCGACAACTTTGCTGCCCGCATCCTGATCCACGATACATGCAGGGATCTGGGAGTGAGTCTGATCTCGGCTGCGGTTCATCAGTTCGAGGGCACGCTCGACGTGTTTCTACCGAAGGGCGAGGGATGCCTCCACTGTCTTGGACCAGTTTCCTTACCCGGGGGCTTCAGCCCGGTGGAAGGGTGCGGCGCGTCATCCGTCTTCGGTCCGGCGGTGGGCATTCTCGGCACATGGCAAGCTGCCGAGGCGATCAAGCTCATCGTCGGAATCGAGAGCTTCACAGCACGACGAACCTTGCTGGTAGATTTGCTCGACGGCACATTTGAAACCATTGAGCGCCGCGCACAGCCGCACTGTCTCTGTGGCGGCCCTCCACCAGCAATAGGTGGAGCCGCTCGGGGCGGGGCCGCAGAGCATGTCGCTCGGGCGGCGGCAATATCCGACCGTGTATCGCGTGTGTATTTGGTCGCTCCCCATGAGTCCGCTCTGCCGGGGTTCGACGCCGTGCCGTCGGATGATCTCGATACGCTCCGTATTCTCGCGCGCAAAGGCCCGCTGCTACTGGGGTGTCGCCGCGGCATTCGCAGCAAAGCGGCGGCCCGCCAGCTCCGGCGCGAAGGATTTGTCCACGTCTTCACAACGGAGGAGTCGCTCCCGGTCGAAAACGAAGCCGCCACCGTTGAAGAGGGTCGGTCCTAGGGCGGGCCTGCTGTGCGGTTGATTCGCCATCGATGGAGTCCTGATACCGCCCATCAACACATGATTTTCATCCCCGAACGATCACCCCACAGTCTCGCTCATGGTCCTGCCAACCGCCGCAAGGCTGCACCTATCCATCCGACGCTCGCACTGGCTGGCGAGAAGCGCCCTTGCGACACGAATTCTTTTAGCCGCCGGTTTCATCCCCACCGGGTTGGTGAAAGCATTGGGCCAGCGTTTCACCACTGGAACGGGCGAGACGCCCGTCGGGGCGTTTTTCGAGGCGCTTTATCAGACGGGAGTCTATTGGCAGTTTCTGGGATGGGCCCAGATTGTCGCCGGGGTTCTCATCCTCGTGCCTCGAACCGCGGTTCTCGGAGCGGCCTCCTTTTTTGCCATCATTCTGAACATTTTCGTGATCACCATCAGCATGGATTTCGCGGGGACGCCGGTAGTCACAGGCCTCATGCTACTGGCTACCGTCGCACTGTTGCTGTGGGATTTTCACCGCTGGCAGCGCCTTTGTTTCAACCTGCCTTTATGGGAGCCCGACCCACTCCCGTCGCTCCGGTGGGCGGTCGCTGAACGCATGCTAATCGCCCTCGGGGCGCTCGGCGGGATGACCTTTTTTCTGGGCACCCGCGGGTTGGTATCCCCCCAAGCCACGGCGCTCGGGCTGGGAATCGCGGCCCTAGCCGCGATGGCAGTTGGCGGCCTCTGGATCACACAGGACATTTGCCGCATCAGAAGGACAAACTAGCACTGAACTGCGAATCCGTGCGCCGAGACCGGTGAACCGGGGTCGGATTTCGTGAGTGACACCCACGTTGTGTCGCACGGGGGCGAGACCCTGTGGATAATTCTGAACTCGCGGCGAGCGCCCCCAGGCACGTCCGCGTTGCACAGAGATTAGCCTTGCCCAGCCACAATATCAGCGCACCTAGGTCTCCCATGAAGAAGCCTGTCTGGGGCAATCGACCAGAGTGCCGCCGGGCGCGCAACCACCGGGGGCGCGTCAATCGAGTCTTGCCCCGGCGAGACAGGCTCGGATGGCGAGCGCCCCTTCGCCCGCGAGCTCACTCGGCTTTACGGGCTTCCTGAATATATGATTCTAGCGTTCTGGAATTGAGTGCCGATTCGATTACAGCACGCCGCATTTCCGCTGCCACGGGCCCTGAGATTTTACGCAACGGCTTGGCTGTTCCGAATGTAGGTGAGTGGTCGTAGTGGAACTCTGTCGTCAGGAAGCGGGCACCGAATTTTTCACGCAAAATGACGAAGCCCAAAGTAGTAGCGTCCCAGACGCCAACGTAACTGTTTCTAGCGTGAATTAAGTAGAGCATGCCATCCTCGAGGTCATCGATGTGGAGGTATTTCTGCGTAGCACATAGGGCGTGAAAGGCCTCCATCATTTCGCGAGTCGGAGGGTGTGGATAGCTCATCGGATCGTGAAACTTAGCTGCATTGCGTGGGACCCAGTGGCACTTGAATCGCCCGCACGGCTGCTGCCTATGCCGGCGTTCGCCTTTCGGGCATCGCTGCGGTTTCCTCCATGGATGCCGCTAGTGGCGCGATAATCTGAGCGCGACCTGGTTGAGGAGTCGGATGTTGCAGAGCACCCTCCATCGATATGTCGAATTCAGCGTGTGAAACCCACGGCGTTCGACACTCGCGACTCGAGAAGAAACGAACACGCCGTCAATCCATTCGCTGCACCTGCAGAGACGAAACAGGACGACGCTAGAGCCAACGCTCGGGCGGCACGCAAACCAACCGATTACGCTGCCCCTGGGGTTGATTCTCACGCTAACTGCCGCTTCTCGGTCTAACAACCCTAACGCAGCGCCTCGGCCTCTTTTTGGCGGGCGAGCCCGGCGCCGGCGGACCGATTGAATTATTCGCTAGTGATGATTCGATTGTTCACTTTGAGCAGGCATTGAATTGTGAATGTTACGGCCGCTCACTGGGGCGACGGTGATGTTTTGCATTATTCAGGGCCAATCACTCGAGCCGGAACGAGACCGAAAGCTCCGCCGTCGCGTCGGGGCCAACGAAGACGTCGAACTCGCCCGGCTCCGGGCCCCAAGTCCGGTCGGCGCGCCAGAACGCAAGGTCGGCCGGAGTGAGTTGGAATTCGACCGTGCGTGCTTCGCCGGGCGCGAGCGCGATCTTCGCGAAGCCCTTGAGTTCGCGCACGGGGCGCGTCACGGAGCCGATGCGGTCGCGGACGTAGAGTTGAACGACCTCCTCGCCGGCGCGCGAGCCGGTGTTCCGGACGCGCACGCGGACGGTCAGCGGCGGCCCGTCGGCGCGCAGCGTCGGCGAGACAAGACTGAGT
>CAYYVB010000009.1:0-2981 GCA_964475035.1 uncultured Opitutaceae bacterium
GGCTAAGCTACGCCCCGACATCATCTGGAGTCTATTACTTCTAACTGACTATCATTCGTTTACTGCGATTCCAATCCTTGAGATTGACTGAAGTCGGTTGGTCTGCGGTAGTCGGGATTGCCCTAAAATTGGGAACCGCCTGTGAACCGAAAAACTGTCGACATTTCCAGCCTGCCTAAACTCAAGAATGAAAAGGGCTGCCCCCTGAAGTTGTCCTATTTCAGGAACCGCGGAGGCTCAATTTCCATTCGCGTGTCCGGCACTGTGGAAAGGAAGCGCGTGCAAAAGAACTTCTCGACGCTAGAAGAAGCGACGAAGATTCGTGATGTGATTCTCCGCGCGTCGGTGCAAGGACAATCTTTACCTTTGAGGTCCACGATAACGCGCTTCCCGGACGAGGAGTCGCTCCATGACGCCGAATTGGCCTATGGCCGACTCCAGGCGAAGCTCCCCGGAGCGTCCCTCGTAGTCGCCGTCGAAGACTACTTGAGGCGCAACACCGCCGAGATCACCGATATCTCGATGACCGAAGCGATCGCGAACTTCGCGAAGGCACGCGCGGACCGGAAGAACCGCCTCCAGACCATCGAGACCTCGACCATTCTCCTGAAAGCATTTCAGCGCCACCAACAGCTCGTGAAGGTGAGCGACCTCAGCGCCCTCAAGTCGAGCAAGTGGATCTATGCGGCGACCAATGCCCGCACCCAGCGCGATCGCTACGACCTGTTGTGTAATTTTTACCGCCAGCTCAAATTCGCAAAGAACCTCGCCCTGGACCCGCTGGAAGGAATCTCGCGGCCGGTCTGGAAGAAGGAAACCCCGGTGGAGTTCCCTTCGCTCGAAGAGGCGCAGGCGCTCATTGATGCCGCCGCCTCACACGTCGCCGATGGCGTGGTCGGTGCGATGCTCCCCTACTTCGCCATCTGCTTGTTCAGCGGTATGCGACCGGACGAAACAAAGCGGCTTAAACCCGATTGGAGCCAGGTGATCCTTGAGAACAAGGTCATCTACGGGTTTGGCGCCAAGGTGAAGGAACTGCGAACGGTGGAGATCCACGAGCCGCTGTTGGGAATTCTTGAGCGCTGCAAGGCAGCAGGTTTAGCCCCCGGATATTGGCGTCGGCCAGATTTCCGAGCTGTCCAAAACGCGTTTCGCGATTCCACCGGCGAGAAAGGAAGGGCGAAGCAGGACGAGACGAACCCCAAGAGCCCACTGCCGGCGAATGGCAAGTCGTCCGAGCAAACGCAGGACGAGGGAGATGGCGGCTGGGTCCGAGACTATCTTCGGCACGGCTACGCGACCTACCACTGGGCGGCGAACGGCGACATGCCCTACCTTACCAGAGTGATGGGAAACTCAGCGACGGTCCTGCAGCGCAGTTACATCAACCGCACGGTCCTCCATGCACAGGGAAAGCAGTTTCTCCAGCTCAAGCCAAAATGGCCGGATAACTTCGGGCAGCGCGTCGCCGAATCACGTCCGCCACGTCGCCGCATAAAGCAGGAATTAGCAACTCCCGTCGAATCCAGCGAAAGACAGACGGCAGAGAAGCCACCAGCTTCTTAACGAAGTTTAGCCGCGAACCGCGCTGAGGGCGGCGCATAGCTAAACTGTGACGGCCACCACGAGGGGGGAGGGTCACACGAGAAAGGACCCCGCATTGTTATTGGGTCCATGCGCAAATATGTTCGTGGACACAAAATGACTCCGTGGGGCCCGGCCCACCAAGATAAATTTGGACGCTGGCAGGTTTGGGTTCGGCCAGGTCCTCGACGCTGTCGCGGTAAGCGCGGGCAATCAAAATACGAGCACCGTCTGATCTGGATTCGTCACAATGGTCCGATCCCGAAAGGCATGGAGGTTCATCATCTGAACGGGAACATGTCCGACAACAGGATTGAAAACCTGGAGCTCCTCACCCGCGCTGAGCACAACCGTCGGCACAAACTCGGATTCAATCGGACTTGGAAATACGCCCCCGGGCGACCGATTCGGAAAAAGTGCATCGGTTGCGGCAAGGTGAAGCCTCTCTCCCACTTTAAGTCCAATGGCTACACCCAGCGCGGGACTCCCGTCGTTAAGCCGCGTTGCACCGTATGCATGGAGGAGGCATCGCAATGAGCTACCGCAAACCTCGTCCCTACCCGCTCCCGACGGCACACCGCTGGGAAATTTCCGACGCCCGGATCTCCTTCCCGGGCGGTTCTGCGCAAGAGATTGTGCGCGGCGAACTGATCTACCTGCCCCGGACGGAGCCTGCCTTCACGCTATCCTTCCAACTGCATCTGAACGAGGCCGGAGGACAACCATTGGCCGGAGAGTGGATGCCGGAGCCAGGCCAAGAATGGCGCCTCGATCGTTACGTTCAGTGCATCGCCTACCAGCTGGTCTCAGCGTTATGGCTCGGTGACATGCGGCAGTATTGCGAGCGTTCCTCCCTGACACTTGCAACCCCGGCAGGCGGCACGGTTGCTCAATACGCCGATGTCCATCGCTGGCCGCGCTTCGCGCTTAGCCCTCGGAACTCCGCGGGCGAGCCGGATCCGTCGTTTACGTTCCGAGGCAAGTTCGCTGAGGCGGCAGATCTGCTCGGCGCTGCATACCGCCGGGCACTCCCTGCCCATATCGCGACGGTGAATCTGGAAGGAACGGTCGTGGACTACACCCCGCCCCTGCCCTTGGGGCATCATCGCCGAATCGAAGGCGAGAAAATCACCATCAACCCAAGTCTCGTGTTTGCAGCTCTTGTCATGGCCGAACGCTGAGCCAAAAGTCGCCATGAGAATGCAACCGACCAGATTAAGCTTCGAGAAGATCCCGCATTCTATCGTGCAGCGATGCCGACGCCAAGCTGCGAACTTGGTCGAAGGCGCCGAGTTTCTTTCAACCGTCGCCGAGAGGGCCCAAGACATGGCTTGGCTTCGCGGTTACATTTACGGCGTGGAAAGGATGATGTCAGCCGTCGCGGAGGAGTCGCGGCG
>CAYYVB010000009.1:2991-27266 GCA_964475035.1 uncultured Opitutaceae bacterium
TCTTGTCGGAAGTCGCAATGAAACCTCTCGCTCATTGCCCGCGAGGAAAACGACGATAAAGCGCGCGGCCCTCGTCACGACCGATCAGGCAATTCAGTTTTCAATTTCGGCGCAAAACCCAACCTGCGCTGAAAAGCCGCTGTGAGTTCCTCTCGGACAACCTCAAGCGCGTCTTCCGGAGCCATCACGCAATCGTGAACTGTTAGCAGCGGCACATCACCCAGCCGTTGCTTAATTCGCGGGACCGCGCCCTCAATGACAATCTCGCTCTCAATGCGCTGCAGCAGGCGGTTGATTTCGCAATGATTCGGCGCACGGACCTTGTCGATCAAGGCGCAGAGCTCGGGAAACTCCGCTTTCATTGCGGCCCAAAACCAGGTGCGCATGTGGTCCGGTCCGAACAGTTCGCAAAGAGTGCGAGCCTTCATGTCGTCGCGCGTGAGCTCGTCGCCCGCGAGCTGCGCAGCGGTGGGAAGCAGCGAAAGGTAAAAATCCGCCTGAATATAGGTAACGAATTTCAGCCGCTCGGGTGAAGACTGCGGATATAGCCCCGCTAGACAGGTCGGCATGCAAGCCGACACGTCGACGCCGCCATACCGTTTGCCATTCGCGGCGAGGTGCCGGATTCGGATCCGACTCGGGATCACACACAGCGGGTGATAAATGCGCGCGAAGCTCGGCCGGGACACGTAGCGCGGACGGCCGGAGACAAGGTCCTCCAGGGCGCGGCGGAGAAACTGGGCCGATGCGTCCCTGATCTCCGGCGCCTTCTCGGCGACGAGTTCGTCCAACGTCCCGAAGTAGTCGCCCACAAGCTCGAATCGCTGAAGATCTGCGTAGAGCACGCGAAGCGGCTTATTTCGTGCGAGTAGGTCGATTTGCTGGCCACGCAAATGGTCTTTCACACGGCCGTCCAACCAGACCGACGCTGTGAAGCGCCGCATTGGCCACGAACGGGCCGCCGGCGTGAGTGCGTAGTGGCGACAACGTTCCCGCGGCACGTAATACCCGTCAGTCTGCAACAGCCCCGCTTTGACGAGCCCGTCGAGCAGCGGGCACGCATGGTCTGAGCCCAAGACTCTTTTAAGGATGCTGACCGAAACCGGCACCGACGACGCCTTGAACCACCACTGACAGTGTTCAATGAAGCCCAATATGTAGGTGGCTGATTCGAGAGCGTGCTTCCAATTGGCCGTTGCCGACGCGAAGTGGTTCAGAAGCACAGCAATGGGCACCTCGCGAGCGAGGAACCTCCATGGGGGGTTAACCAGCTCGCGTGCTTCTTCCAAATCCACCGACGAGGGAGCCAGCCCCGTCGGCGGCGATCGACGGGCGCGTCGTTCCTCGCTCCCCTTATGGCGCTTCCTGCTGATCGCGCAGCGCGAGGTCAGTTTGAGCACCGCATGGAGCTCCGCGCCCCCCGGGACGGGGCCCAGGGATTCTGACGTAGAGCTGTTTTCGCGAAGGGACATGAAGCGAGAGGGGCACAGATACTCTCTGTCATCTCGCGCGAACTGTTCTGAAATTCCCTCACTTACTTTCTTTAGAGTCTCCCCTGCATTTACTTGCATTTTTTTTAGCTCCCTCTCCTCTGTGCAGCGGATTCCGATGCGTTTACCGTGGGGCCTGCCCGCAGAGTTGTCCGGCTTGTAGTGGCTGAAGCGTGCCTGCCGCTGGAATGCGGCAACGCCATGCCCTCCTGCAATGTCGAGGAACAGCCTGTGGAACTCCGGAGACATGCGCTCCTCATCGAGCCATGTCTCTTTCTGAGCCACCGAGCCCGGCTTCGGCTTTCGTCTAGGCGGCCTGCGGGTAATCTCGACGCGCTCCAGGATGCGATACGTGGAGTCGGACCCTTCCGGATGATGGACGCGAATGTAGCTCCACGGCCGTCTCGTATTCCTTGCCGATATTGTAGGGCGGGGACGTTACGACGAGCTTAACGCTGCCATCTGCCATCTTCTTGAGGGTCTCCAGCGTGTCACCCTCCAGCAGAGTCGCCTAGGCGTTGTCGGCTAGACTCTCGGAAACGCTGATCGGGAATAGTTCAAGGTGCGAGGTGGCCATGTTGGTGGTGAGTTACTGGGGGTTTCGGTGGCCGATTACGAATGTGCGCAGTGAATCCTAAGTAGATAGACACTTGGAAGTGATGCGCTGGCCAAGCGAAACTTAGCGACCCACCGGTTCTAGTTCCGGCACCGTCTCCCGATGGACGAAGCCACATTGCTCGCAGGTGAACTTCCGCTGCTTGGGGATTCTTTCTAGGAACCAACAAGGCAGCCACGCCATGGCTACTCCAGAGGTCAAGATGATGCCGCCGATGAGCGTCCAACCCAGCAGATTCCCCCTCTCGGAAAAGAAGACGAGTGGCCTCCAGCCAATCCAATGAAGGAATCGAGGTGCATCGTGAGGCGGGAAAACCATATGCGGGTCCGCTCTGAAACTGTATCGCCACAACTGATCGACCTCCCACAAAAACCAGCCCGTCACCGCAATCGCAACCAGGCAGGAACCCAAAATAAGCCACCGTTTCTTTGGCCGGGCACGGTGAATATGGATTGAGTAGATTTGCTTGGGCCTAACCTTGAATGACCCGCACTTAGTGCAGGCGATATTTTCCCCGAACAACACTCGCTTCGAGCCCAAGAGACTCACGAGTGTGGCGAAAATACCTCCAGAAAATTTAAGTGCGGCCGCGGCGGCCGCCGTAATTATCCAAGTGATTCCCACGAGGATCAGAAGCCCTGGGTCTTGATGGGGTTCCATGGGGAAAGCGCTGGAGATTTCATGCTGTAAGAATTAATCTGTCCCTCATGCGATAGCCGCGCAACGAGGATTTGGGGGGGGGGGCGCGCTGGGCTAGGCAGCGCGAGGCCCGCGAAGCGAGCGGGCGTCTTGCTCCCGACTAGGGAGCAAGACGTAGGCTGGACTAGCGAGACACGGGGTCGCGCCGAAGCAGAACCGCGCTCGCGCGGTGGAGCAAAGGCGAGAAGCGGTGTCGCGTGGGGGAGGCGGCTTCATGGCTCCAACTCGATCTTGGGGCCGCTCTTGGGCGCGGTTGTCTGCTTTGGCGTGACTCGGTTCTGTGCGGCGGTTTCCTCTTCGTTTGGCGGAGGGATGCCGCTGCGTGGTGGTCGTCGTTCCGGTTCGGCCTTGTTTCTGTTCTGCTGGGGCTGTCCGCCTCGTAGGAGAGTAGGTCCATTGCGGGTCGGCTATTCGGTCCGGTTCGGCCTCTCCTGCGCTGCTGGTGGGCTGTCCGCCTCAAGTGGAGAGGTGGGATCTGGCTGGCTCGTAAGGCGTGCAGGCCTATCGGTCTCTCTGGCGGGTCGGGTGCGGATGTCGCCGCTGGCGTTCTGTCGCCCGTAGAGGCAAGTGGCGCGGTGGAGGCTGTGGCGACCTAGTTAGGCGCGATGCGAGGGACTAGCGACCATGTGCTCCACGCACACGACGGCGACATCGAAGTCTACTCGCCAGGCGACACCGCCGAATTGTTCGCGGAGCATTTTCCGCTGCTACTCTCCGAATATGAAAACGCCGTTTTCCCAGCCCGAGTGATGCAGGCCGAGAACGGCAAGCGCATCGCTGAGAATATCGGCGCGCGGCTGGGCTGCCCACATTGCACGGAAGCGCAAAGCAGCTAAAGCGAGCGCTTCAAATTCGCGAAGATCTAAGAACGTCGCAGGGCAGTATTTACGAAGAGACAGCAGCACGAATGCGCAGCCTTGGCCGAACGAGCGTTTCCCCACGATACTTCCACCCGAGCTCGACAACGACACATTCAACCAGCGAGTCAGTCTCTCCTGAAATCTCGAAATCACAGAGATAGTTCTTCAGCTTAGAGACTGGTAATTCGATTGGGTCGCCAATTCGGCCGATTGGCTCCAGCGTGAATCTATCACCGAGCCACTGTAGCAGTGAACTTGGAAAGAGCCTCAATGACGAGAGGCTGGGCGACTGTCCGTCTTTCTCCATCGCGTCTTTGAGAGCAATCAGGTCACGGAGAATCTGCCGGTCTACGAGCTCTTGAGCCAACGCTCGGTAACGTTTTTCAAGTGCGACTGATTCGATCGAAGTGACGACTCCCATCACGGCATCTCCACAAGATGCGGCATGCCTCATCGCATCTTTGTATCTCGACAACGCTTTGAAGACCTCAGCTTTGTTTCGATCCACTGTTGATGCTGTCTTGGCGGCACGCTTCCGTCGCGACTTCGCGCCGCGGATGCGTTTCGTCTTCGTTTTCGCCGCGGTTACCGCTGCACGACCCTTGATTGTGCGCTTATTTTTCATCGTCGTCCCATTCCAAGGTGAAAACGCCGCTATCAGGGCCTGCGATTCGATCACGCTCATTTCCGCTAAGCTGATCGGCAAGTTCTTGAGATTGCGCCTTCGCTCTCGAACGCGCGGCCTCTTCGTAGTTGCCGAGCTTCTGCTGCAAAGCTGCAACGCTCCACCATGCACCACGCTCGCCTGCGGTCACTCGCGCAGTCGCGAGTCTCAAAGCCTCTCCATACTCACGAATAGCAAGGTCTTCCTTCCCTGTGCTTCGATAGATATCGCCCAGCTTCGAGTAGAGATAACCGAGGTCGGCATTGATCGAGAGGGCCTCGCGGATCTTCGCGATTGCCTCTTCCGTGCGCTTGAGGTCCGCGAGGACACATCCGAGGTTTCCCAAAACGATGGCTCCGCGCGGATTCAGGGCTACAGCTTTCTCTGCCCACTTCAGCTCCTCAGCGCGGTCACCACGGCTCCCAGCTAAAAGGGATGCTTGATTGCAGCGCAACAGGCTCTCGCCGCGGTGCTCGATGAGGTCCTGTAACCGCAGTTCAGCCTCATCTAGCAACCCGGCCGTTCGGAGAAGCTGCACCTCCCGATCTTGTTGGTCTTCCGTTAGCGAACCACCATCTAAGAGACTCGCCCTCATCTTCCGGCGATGTTCGAGGAGTTCGCGCATCTCAGCAGTCGCGAGCTGCTTGCTCCAAGGATCATTTAGATGCGTTGCAGGAATGAATTTCGCTCCTGATACACTATACCACCACTGCAGCTGCTTATTTCGGTCAACGCGGAGCTTAATCTTAACCCGCGCCCCCGCTTTGACATTTTCAGGAAGCTGCAAGTGGATCGCTTCACTTATGCGTTTCGCGCCTGCTCCCGTGTAAAATGGAACAATCAACTTCTCTTGGTTTGCCCGAGGAACAAAGAAGTCTGAAGAAACTTCATGCACCCCGTCCTCAGAGGGAAATGGCAAAGCCTGTCCGCTTTTAACCAAAGGAACCGGTTGGTCGTCTAGCGTCAGAATTCCGATTTCCTCAGCCGCAATGGGCTGAACTATGTCGACGCCTCGCTCGAAGCGCCAGTAGCCGGCGAGCGCTGCGCCGCGGGCAACAGAAGTGTCCAAATTTGGTGTCTCAAAAATACGGGTGTTGTAGAATCGTGCAGTGTGCTCACCAAAAGATTGCGAGAGAAGTTCCTTAACCAAGGGGTTTTTGCAGCTACCGCCGTGCAGGATGATTGCATGCAATTGGTGTGGTTCTACACCGCCACGCTCAAGAACCTCGATCAAGGGGTTCAGAAGCGATGTCGGGCGCGCTAGTGCCCCTTCATAGTCGTCCGTTGGCTCGATAAGAAATGGCAGCATTATCTGGCGGAACTGGACTTCCGTGAGGACGAAGTCACGCGGCAGTTCAATGCTTTCAAAGGTGACAGGAAGTCGTTCTGTGGCGTCCGAAGATCGCCGTCCTGTTTTGCTTTCCTTAATCGCTTTGCAAAGACGCTCTTTCAAACGGCGCGCGACGGTGGGAATCAGAGTGTCCTCCACTTTCTGTCGTTCGTTTGCGCTGAAAGTGGCCCGGAGGCGCCCCAGGTGTTTTTCAATCTGCGGCCAGATGGCCTCCGCCATGATTGCCCGGTCCACGTCGTCACCGCCCAGTCGCCGATATTGAGATATCGCGAGATTCTCAACCTTTAGCCCAGTCTTTGAGTTCCCGTTGTCGAACTGCGCCCTTACTAGGGAGAGATCAAGCGTTCCGCCACCGTAATCGAAGATGAGGACGTTCTTGGGTTCTCCAACCTCGAGGACTGCTGCCGAGCGGCCATGGTTTAGCCAATCAAGCAGCGCCGCAACAGGTTCGTCGATAAGCTCGACCAGGCTTGGGTCTAAACCAGCGTCAGCAGCGGCCCTCAGAGTGTCCTTCCGTCCGCTTTCGCTCAAAGAAGCCGGCACGGTAATAACGGTCCGGGCCCTGCGTAGGTTGTAGCCTGAAAGACAATCCTTCGCGTGCTGGACGAGCTTCCCAATGATTGCCGCTGCGACCTTTTCCGGTGTGTTGAGTTCGGGGTCACACGAATGCGGGTAGACTTTGCTACTACCCAAATCCGACTTCACTGAGCGGAAGATGCTGACTCCATGTTTCAGGTAGTCTATCTTTCTCCGCTTACCATAAAATTGCTGTAAACTCTGCCAGCCGAATACTGGCTTACGGCTGCGGCGATCGAGAGATTTGGCGACCATTGATGGCATGCGCTCGGCCTTGGCTCCATCTTCGTCCACAGGTATCGGCACTACATCCACGTGAATCTTGCGAGATTCAAGATCACGCACATCGCCACCGAACACATATGCGATACTGGAGTTGCTGGTTCCGAAATCTATTCCGAGGTAAACTTCAGGTTGTGGCATGTTATGGGGCGCTAAACGCACGGGCCGCGCATCCTTGGATGCATAATTCACAATTTGCGGCCCGCATCCATAAACTGCGGTTCTAGGGTCACAACGTCCATCGAAATTTAATTGAATTCGGGGTAGGACCAACAGAGTCCTATGCAGCTACGGGGCATTATTCCTTCGCACTTTGAACGGCCTCGGCTCACCCGCAGTGTCAGTGCTCTTTCCGTTCTCCCCGCCTTGGCGAACAGCCTTTATCGCGGCAGCATTAAGCGCGGTCGGCACCGGACTCCGCGAGCAACTGCTCGACGGTATCACGTAAGACCTGCCAACGCAGCACCGCACCTTCGGGGCTCATCGAACTAACTCCGCTGGCAAGTTGATCCGGGCGGGAAGGATGGCGCGGGGCCTGCACGAGCAAAGTTTGCGTGGACGTTGTCCCGCGCCACGACCAGATCACTTCCGCGGCAGGCAGCGGCATTGGATTCTTCCGCTGCTGATTCGCTGGCCCGACAAACTCGGAGACCGCCGCACCGGCGCGCAGCCATGCGGCTCGGAGCCGGACGAACACATCTGAAGTGAGCGCCACGATGATGATCGGCCGCGTGGTCCGCAGGCGCGCGACGCACTCGTCGGAGTCGCGGTCCGTGAGCTTGAGCTTCGATGCATCGACCTGGTTCTCGCTCGAGAAATTGAAGAGCGCGCCCAGCGCACGGCTGGCGTCCACGCCTCCATATCCGCCGAAGCTCGCCTTCGCCAGTTCAAGCCACACCAAGTTGCGCTGTGGCTTGTCCGCAAATCCGTGGAAGCCGGACATGGGACCGCAGGTGGCGGCATGAACGTGTCGGGTGCTCTCACTAGGTGCTGCACCCGGGCTCGGACCCACGAGGACAGCGAAGGCATTGGCGGCCCCGTGATTTCCCCACGGCCATTGCGGCTGGGGGCCAATCTCACCGGGCCAGACTCCGACCTCTGGCAGTGTCCGCGTCGCAGCAAGTCGGACGCTCAAAGAGGGAGAGAAGAGTGCCGCCGTGTCGACTGACAGGGCTTGATAATTTGAGCGAACATGCCCTCGCATGCGGAATGGATATTCCTTTGGCCTGCCCTGCAGCAATCACGTTCCGTAAAATTGATGTGCTTCGCCAAGAGAGGGCGTGTTTGATGTAGCCCGCTCTGATGGATTTAGGGGTCGCGCGACGGTAAGAGCAATCTTAGAGCGACTTATCATTCTCGCGGATCTCTGATGCAGACCAGCGCCGCCTACTTGCCCGGTTCCAACGCTTGCTGAGTGGCATCTGGGGAGTCGCCGTTCCGTCCCTCTTCTTTTCGAGCAGAGGCCTGCATCCGCGGCTTGCTGAAACGCGCCGCGTAATCGAAGTGCCGCCCGAGGGAGCGAATCGGTGTGGCTTTAAGCAGCTGCAGGTGGGCGATGAGCTTGTCCAGCTGCGCGTGCGGGTCGGCGAACCAATCCGTCGACCAAATACGGAAAATGTGCCAGCCAAGGCTCTCCAGAACGGCCTGGCGGAGTCGGTCCCGATCGCGCGCCGAGCGAGAGGAGTGGTAGGCGGCGCCGTCGCACTCGATGCCGGCCATGAAGTGATCAGGATACCGGGGATGACGCACCCCGAGATCCACGAAGAAGCCGGCGACGCCGACTTGCGGCTCGCACGTGAACCCCGCGGACTCCAGAGCGCGTCGCACTGCAACCTCGAAAGGACTGTCCTCCGTCTTCCCGGTCACGATCCCCTGTTCAAGGCGACCGGTGCGTGCGAAGTCCAGATACTCCTTTAGAGCTCGCACACCCCAGTGTGTGGTCTCGCTTGGCTTGATTTTCTCGGTTGGGAGGGACGAGAACAGCACGAGCTGGTGCTTCGCGCGCGTGAAGAGGACGTTCAGGCGCCGGTGACCGACGACGGAATTGATAGGCCCGAACCGCTGGTAGAAGTTCCCGGATTCGTCGTCGCCGAAAACCGTCGAGATGAAGATCGTGTCGCGCTCGTCGCCCTGAACATTTTCGAGGTTCTTCACGAACAGCGGCTCTAGGCCGTTCGACCATCTGGCTTGGTAACGCGCAGCGTCCTCGTTGTCGTGAATGAGCCGGTCTAGTTCGAGTTGGATCAGGTCGGCTTGGGGCCGGTTTAGGGCAACGATACCGAGGGAGCGGTCCGGACTGTGCCGCATAAACTCGATCGCCGCCTGGGCGCAAATTTTGGCCTCCTCGGCATTCGTGCGGGCCGAGTAGTGGCCGCCGACCCAGACGTATTTCACGCCGGTCGCATTGCTCTTTGCCGCGGGGCTGGGGAAAAGGAGTAGTTCGTTGTCGTAAAAATGCTTGTTTGAGAACGCGATCAACGCAGGGTCGCGAGAGCGGTAGTGCCACAACAGCATGCTTCCCTGGCCATAGGACGCATTCGCGAGTTCTAGGATAGACTCCACCGCCGCCGACTCCTCGACTTCACCTCCGTCATCGGCGTCCAACGGCTCGTCAAAAGATCTTTCACCAAACGATGTGGGGGGTAGCTGCATCTGGTCTCCCACGACTACGAACTGTCTGCTCCGCGCGATTGCGGAAATAGCGTCTTCGGGGCGCACCTGCGATGCCTCGTCGAAGATCACGACATCGAAGGACAGCTTTCCCCGTTCGATCAGCTGGGCGACAGACAGTGGGGACATCATGAAGCAGGGCTTGAGAGATTGCATGGCCCGCCCCGCGCGACGCAGCAGATCGCGCACGGACGTTCTCGGCTTTTCTAAGCTGGCGACGTGATACAAGAGCCCCATTTCGGTGCGCTCCTTGATGAGGCCGCTACTCACGCCCATTGGAGCCTGCCTTTGCATCAGCCTCTGCACAAGCTCCTGCCGGTGGAGTTGCTTCAATTCCTGATCGAGCTGGCTAAATTTCTCCCGCACGTTTGCGGGGCTCGAGTTCTTGAATTCCGCCAGTGCTGCATGCTCGCCAATCGCTTTGAAGGCGCAGCTCCGGAGGTAGAGGCAGCGCAGCAGGTCGCGGATGCCATCGAAATGCTGCATGGACGCATCGCGAGCACCCGCGATGAGTTCTTCTAGGTCGTAGGATTTGACCTTTGCGACGCTGGCGAGCAATTGCGCCCGGGTGACGAGCTTCCGCTCAGCTTGCGCGGCGCCAAGCAGGACGCTCGACCACAACTCGAGAGAGGACCGATGCCACATATCTCGCTGCTTGGTCCCTATTGCCGCCAGTGTGTAGAGCTTGCCAGCCAGTTGCTCGATTTCGTCCAAGCGGGACTGGAGGGATGCAACATGGCCTAGGAAGTCGGCCCAATCGCTTTGCGAGTCCGCTTTCAGTAGCCGGTCGCGCCAGACAGGCTGTAGAGGAAGACTTTGAACGCGGCGCTGTGCCGCATTGATCGCGCGGATGCCCGACTCGGCCCTTGTCGGGTCGGGGAGGAGTAAGCGCAGAACCTCCGCGTTCTCGGAAAGGGTCATCTGTGCGTCACGGTGGGATGCGTTAGCCGCCGCGGCGGCTTTGATTCGGTCTTGTGAGACGGTGCCCTGCCAATCGATGCCACGCATGGCCTCCGCCACCCGGTCGATGTTTGATTGACCATTGATGATTGCAGCGCGCACATCCTGAAGCACTACACCCTGGCGCTGGCACTGAGCAGCGAGGGATTCGAGGATCTTGGGCCAGTCTTCCGCAACGAGCTTCTTCGCGATCGAAACTTCGTCCAGGGTGACTCTAAATAAGGCGCTGCGCAGGGCCTTGGCGTAGCGGTCGAGAATGGGTGTGTTGCGAGAAACCTCATCTATCCAATCGCAGGATTCGACGAGCGGGATGAGACACTTGTCCCAGATCGCGAACTGGTCACTCACCGCAGCCTGAAGAGTCGGGTCTTGGGAGAGTTTGTTTCGCTGGGCGACGATTTCGCAGAGAGCGGAAACGAATTCGAGGCGCTCGAGTTTTGGAACCGTGGGGCACACATTGCGGCAGAACTTCAGTGCCTCGCGGTAGCTGGCGCGGAAGATGGCAAACACGCCAGATCGTGAGAGCTCATCACGATGCTTAACGAGGGTTGCATGGTCCAGTTCCCCGACGCTAATCTTGAGTTTTCCGACGAGAGAATCGCAACGAGCCTTGCACTTCTCGACCTGGTCGATCTTCTCCCGGAGTTGGCTGGTGCTCCACTCAGGAAGGGTGTCGTTTCGCTTGGCCGTGATGTGGCCAGGCACTTTGGCAGCGAGGTTGATGTATACTGCCGCGGCCCGGAGTTCCGGTTCGCCGACCGGTCCCTTCCAAGGGAGAAACGTCGCCAATTGCTCCATCAGCACAATCGCGTCAGCCAGCTGCGCGAGCAGCCTTGTATTTTCTTCACGTTCCGTAGCGAGTCGCGCTGCGTCCGTCGTCGAACGTGTGCCGGGCATGGCTTTTGCCGCGTAGGCAGCCAATGTCTCGAGGTGTTCGGCACCGTGGCCGATTGCGCCGGGGGCGATACCCTGGAGGATTGCCTCTGCCTTGACGCACCGCTCGTGCGCGCACTTCACGAGTTCTGCGAGGCGGAGTCCGTCCTCGCGTCGCGCCAAGTCCCACTGGCCGGCGACCGTCTCAATCGGTCGTGAGCCGATTGAGCGCAGCTCACCGGCGAGCGTCTGGAGCGCCAGAAAGCTGCTCGGTAACGTCGCCAGATCGATCTCCTTAAGCCAGTCTTGCAGCTGGCACAGCTTCGAGCGGAGGTCGATTACGTGCTGGTAGAGCCGGTTGCATTCTTCCACGTGCAGAGTCTGGTTCTCGACCCAGTGCCACGGGTGCTCCTCTCCACAGCGCTCGTCATTGTAGCGCGCTTCAAGGTCAACGTGGTGCTCCAGCACCTCCGCACGCGTTTCGAACGCGTCTCGATCCCACGTCTCCACTTCGGCGAGGCGGTAGCCAGCGAGTTGATCTGGGACAGGCTTGTTTCTATATTCGTAACCCTGCCAGATGATGTCGTGGACGGTCAGCCCGCTCTCTCCGAACGGCGCGTTGATCGCAGAAGCATAGCCGTTGAGTTTGTCTCGCAGAGCAGCCCGCCGGCGCGCCACGGATGCACTCACTTCGTCGTTGCTGCGTTTCCGACGGGCAATGCGCTTCCGGATGCTGTCGAGCACCGCCTTCTTTGATGCTTTGGCTGAGTGCAGCTCTAGGAGGAAGTCTCCAATACCCGCGTCTGTAAGTCGTGAATGGACGACATCCAGCGCTGCCATCTTCTCGGCCACGAAAAGAACCGTTTTACCTTCATGGAGCAGGGAAGCGATGAGATTGGCGATCGTCTGTGACTTTCCTGTGCCCGGGGGACCTTGGATCGTCAGGTTCTTGCCTTTCAGGGCCGCCTTGATGGCCGCGAACTGAGATGAGTCGCAGTCTAGGATCAGCGACGGGACTCCCGTCTCGGTTTCTGATTCCTCTGGCCTAGTGTCCTCCGCCTCATGCGTGACACCACCACCGAAAAGTTCGCCCAGCACAGGATGCACGTGCGGCGGGTTGACGGAATCCTTCTCGGGGTCGAGGTCCACCCACATCGCCAGACGGTTGAACGACAGATGCGAAACCGTCGCAAACGAGCGAACCTTCCACCCCTCTTGGTCGGCCACCGATGCCTCGACCTGCCGGAGGAAGTGCTCCAGCCCCAGTTCCTCATCCCATTCGGGGAGTTCAATGCCGAAATCCTGCCTGAGTCGCTCTCGCAGGCAAAGGTTGACCGTTGGTTCATCCGCACCGCTTGTAATGACGTAGGTATCGCGGTGCTTGTTCGGACGCTCCTCTCCATCCTCGATCAGCATCGTATCATCGACCATGCGGCTGAGTCGCTCCGGCTGGTGCTTTTCGATTCCGACCGGGATCAGAAGAATGGGGGATAGATTAGTTGTGTCCGATTCACCGGTGGGCGTTTTCTCGCGCCATTCGAGGAACCCAGCAACGAGGTAAAGTGTTTCCACGCCGTATTCTTCGCGCGACTCTCTGGCCTGGTGCTCCAAGGCGCGCAGGCGGCGCTCCAGTTCGTCTTCACTCAAAAGAGTTTGCCATTGATAGACACGCCGACGGCCGCGGCGCGGAGTGGCATTGCTCAGGTCGTAGGACGGATCGATGCCGAAGCGTTTTGCGTGTTCGGCAACAGAGAGTGTGAGCGCTTCAGCCCGCGTCGGCCAACCGAGCTTTTTTCGGACCCGATCGCGCAGGGCACGCTCCGCCTTTGCAACCAAGGGTTCCGCTTTCTCTTCGGGTTCATCATCAACCTTTTCGACGGCCTTTAGGTAGGCTTTGTCGGTGAGTAGCGCCTCGTCCAGAGCGGAAACAAACTCTGGCTTAGACTCGTCATCCGGGGTGCCAGGCAGCGGGGGGAGCGGCACCAATTCCACCGGCTTGTCAGTTTCCAAGACATCGATCAACTTGGGCAACCACTCGGAAACAATTCGGACCTGACGGCCACCTCGGTTGGAGTGTTTGAAGTTTATCAGCCGATTGCGATTCGAGAGGTCCAGCAGTCTTTGGCGGAGCTCGGCGATCTTAACCTGTGCAGCGCGCGCTTGGGGTGACCTGGGATCGAGGGACAACATCCTGCCGCGAAGGTCGTCCGTCAGTTCCTCAAAATGACTATCCTGCGTTCCCAAAGTTAGGTCGATGTCCCGCAAAAGAAGTTTGGCCCGCTTCGAGTCGCGCCGCTTAACCTCACGGCGAATCTCGCCAATCACCTGAGCGTCGTCGCCCGCGCGCCGATACGCTTCCTCGAGCTCATCTAGCGAACGGTTGTCATTGGGAATCGGCGTGGGCATCGGAGTGCGCACCGTCTTCGATTGGCGCACTCTTACGAATCCTGCAACGAGGACTTGGATTTTCAAGCTCAGCGTAGCTGCGTTAGACGAAGAATAGAACAATATCAGAGGGGGTGGAACGAGCCGATCGTTCATCCCCCCGAAGAACTCCCGTAAAATTGCCCCGTCTTGCGGACTACCGGCGCGCGCTGTTGCCGTTTCTTCATAGAGCGTCGCCTGGTGGCTCGGCTAAAAACCGAAAAAATCATTATGGTTTTTTCTGTGATGATGGCTCTCTCGCGCAAAAAACATCGGTCCCTCAAGAGTTCCCCTTTCCTGACATTAGCGCACCCTCACCAACCGATCCTTGAAAGCCGCAGGTAGACGTTCCTTCCCTTCTGTTGCACCCGCCCGAGGCGAAAGGCTCGTTTTGAGGTGCGCTTAAGGTCAGGAACCGCCGCCCGCGCCTGCCAGAACTTCGGCGCGTGCCGCATACGCGACGCTGCGATCGTCATCCGGGAGCTCCGCCCAGAAAGGTTGGAGCAGATGCTGCCTAAGCTGAGCCACACCCCACCGCCCTGACCGCAATCGCTCCACTACGGTGCGCACGCCCGGAGCAACCGAATGGCTCGCCGAATCAAGCCAAGCATGCGCCACCCCGTCCGAAAGAGCCAAAACGGCCACAACCGTCTCAGCAGCCAAGAGCCCGTAAGTCGCCCGACCAATCGAAGTATCATCATGTGAGAGGAAATTGGTTTCGCCGGCGTATTCTCCCTCCTGACGGGGGAGAGCGAGCGACACACTCCCGTCGTCTCGGCCGACCAGGATCGCGGAGTCCCCGAGCTGGATGCACCCAACGCGACGTTCGCCCCAGATGGCGATCGAAACGGTGAACTCGACTTCGCATGTCGCAACCTCCGCGACCTCCGCAACCCGCCGCTGCTCGTCATGTAGCGCGCGAAGAGTCGTTTCGCCCACGAGACTCCAGCTCTGTGCGGAACGCTCGTGCTCGGCATCGAGCGCCTCGCGGAGCAGCGGCTCGAGCATCTCGAGAATTCTCTGCAGCGCCTCTGCAGCGGCGGTCGAACCAAGCTCCGAGAATTGTGCGCTGCCTCGACCATCGAAAACCGCGACATGGCGTCTGCCGCGGTGTGATGCCGCCACAGCGTCCTGGCACGTGCCACCGCAGCGAACGTGCGCGGAGCTCGGCACCGCGACGGTGCCGCTGAGCCATTGGGTCTTGGCGTCGTCGTCGCTCACAGCTGGGGAAAAGCGGGCAGCACCGGCGGTAAACCGCTTCCTGCGTTTTGGCTCCGGGACACCGCCTTGATGCTCGTCGAGACCCAACGGAGCAGTGCCTTGATTTGGCTGGGATCGACGCGGGTGACGGGATTGACGCAGAATCTCTGAAGCGCGTTCAGGTCGGCCGACTCCCCCACTCCGAATGCATTGACGTTCCATTTCCGCTCAGCGGCGAGCGTGCGGAGTTCGTCAGCGGCGCTTTCCCAACCCGCATCGGTGGGCCGCCCGTCACTCAGAATGAAATAGTGGGGGCGGTAGCTGGGCAGCGAATTCCGGCGGTAATCCGCGTGGCGAGCGTGGAGCATCGCGTTGCCTTGCCGCACTGCCGCGCCCAATGGGGTTTCACCGTCCGCGCGAAACGCAGGAAGCGGCGGGATCTCGCCCGGTTTCGCCTGACCGAAATCAAGCAACGTCGCAACATCGCCGCCGCACTTGAGGATCGCAAGGTCTGCCCGCAGCGACGCAAGTTCGTCGTCCACCATCACAGTGCGGAGAACCATTTTCACGGCATCCTCGAGCTCTCGAATCCAAGGCGCTACGGATGCGCTCTGGTCGATGATGAGGAGGAATGGTGCTTTCCCGTGAGAATTGAGTCCGATTTCGATTCCATCGTCAGAGAGACGAGTCGCGGGGATGGTGAGCTGCATGTCTTGTGTTTGCATAAAATCGATCAGTTACTGCGCAGCAGGTCTCGGTAGTGCGCCGCCATCGCAGCCTGCCACTCGGGAAAATTCGGACGAGAGGCCGGATCATGGTGGCCTGCGATAAATGCTTTCTTGAAAAGCGCGCAGGTCCGCGGCGGGAGAGACATGTAGCGTCGCCACACGACATCGTTAGTGCAGCCCCGCGCGACACCTTTGCCACCGACGATCCATCGGCCCTGCGTAATCGTCTCCTCGATCGTGAGGCCTTCACGACACGCGTATGGCTGCCCGCCAACCGTGAGCAGCGCGAAAAACAGCGACGCCGCGGCTCCGCGGAACTGCGCTGGCCCGAAATTCGCCAGAGGCACTCGCCCGTCCAGAATCTCGGGCACCTGGTAATCCGTCGTGTAAACGAGAGAGGGGAAGCGGTGTGTAGCAGAGCACACTGAATACGAATCGCAGTCGATGCCCGACACCTCGGCCGTGCGCGGATCGACGAGAAAATTCAACAAGCTCAGGTCCGCGATATAGACGCCGTTCTTTTCCAACTCGCCGCAAAGGCAGGCGAGGTCGTGACAAACCCTCACCGTATGAGCCGGCGTCCAGCGCGGAAGGCGACGCCGCCGGAGGATCTCCGCAGTCAAAGGCACCAGCGAGACACCTTCGAGGCGACGCATGGTGTAGCCCCGGACGATGCCTCGCGAATCAACGAGAAGTTGCTGTGGCCAAGCGAGCCGTGAGTATGCGCGCAGAGCCGGCATTGCGACCATTGCCCGCAATTTTCGCTCACGGGACTGATCAGTTGTGTGAAACAGCTTCGCGAGCATTCGAGGGGAGTCAGGGAGCTCGTAAACGGCACCCTCCCCTCCCGCGGCCATTTCGGCACCGAGCCGCAGCGCATCGCGGCTGCCTTCAAGAGAAACTTGGGTGTTCAGGGTCATCGAATAAGAGATAGCGGATCGTCCGAAACTAAGTCGGCCCCCGCACTCGCAGCTTTCTTCGCGACACTGGTGCGTGCTTCGCGCATCAGCAGAAGTCGCGTGGCCAGACTCTCGAGCCCACGGAAACCCGCGCCCCTGATGTCTAGGTCCTGCTCGGTAATCCTGTAGCCCACTTCTCGCGCCAAGGCCCCAATGCCGTTGCGCTCTACGAGCTCTCGCACCTCCGCCGGTTCAGGATTCTGGAGCACGATGGCCGGCGTGTGAAAACGCGCGAGCAATTCGCGACTCACGATGCCGGAGGCAACGATATCCTCGAAGCTCACCGACTTCTCAGGCGGCGACGATGCAAAGCCCACCGTCTTCTTTGACGCTGCATCAAAAACGCTCTGAAAAGTGCCAGTTCCGACCACGAAAACATTCTGCTTCGCTCGGGCTCGAAGCTCGTCAGCGTTCAAGGTGTCTTTCAATTTCCCCCCTTCCTCGGAGAGGAAGTTGTCGACGGGGAAATCGCCCGACACGATGTCGAAAATATCTGCAAAGACACTCGAGCCCCAATCTGATCCGGGCGCGACCGCTCCACCCTCGACCCGAAATTTGTCGAGCTCGTCGATGTGAATCAGCACGCGGCGGCTAGGGCGTCGTGCCAATATCTCACAGATCCGGAACACCGTTGGCCGGGACCGAGCACCTTGCACGATGTAATTTGCTCGGTGAATCCGCACCAGCTCGGCCCGCAGCCGCCGCGCCAGGAGTCGAGTGAGATGAGTCTTTCCGCACCCGCTAGGCGCAACGACAAGCGGGAAGAGCCGAGGTTCAATGGAGAGTCCTGCAGCCCGTTGACCGAAGAACGCTTCTCCAAGGCGCGTGCATTCACTGAGAACGTGCCGCTGACTTGCTGTCAGGTGCGTATCGGCTGAGCATTTTTCGGGCACTCGATCGGTCTGGTTAGCTACGCTCGGCTGCTGGTCCCATTTTCTTTGAAGCACACCTACGGCCCACGAATGTGTCGCGCGCACGAACTCGAATTCAGCTCCGTTCTCGGCGTGCGTCATCGCTCTCGCCAAGTTCGCGAGGAAAGTAGCTTTGTCGTTGTCCGCCTCGAAACTCTCGTAAGCGTGCCACCCGAACGCGGTTGGCCAGCGTGTGAGTGCTTTCTCCAACACGGCGCGAACCTGCCGCCGAATCCCGAGAGAGCGCTCATCCGTGCGCTTCAAGAGGTCGGCCATCACGCCGCGGAGCAGCCGACTCAGGTCGATGATAGCCCACGAATCTCCATTTCTCGCTCTAACGTCGATCTCACGGATGTTGCAGATAAGCCGGATCGCCTCGCCGATTGCCTCAACCTGCGCAGCGAGCCGTGGCTCGCGAAGTCGTTCAGATTGCGCCGGCACAATCGGCATCGACTCAGGATATCGCCGATCGGTCAGATAATCGGGGTCGAGCACGAGAATGCTGTGCCAGGCGAGATTGCGCAGCAGACCCGCCTCGTCGCGGGTTTGCTGAAACATGCCACGCGGCTCCCATGCGCGAATCATTTCGTCGTGGCTCATGCGCACGCCTCCTGGCGTTGCGGTTGCTTCGCCGCGTTGCCCACCACCGCGAGGCTGACACTTTCGCTCATGAGATCATGGACCAGGAGCGCCCCCGGGTAACCGCCGCGATCCGGATCGAGCGGGCAGCTCCGGCCCTGGAAAGTCTCACTCCACGCGTTCCGACAGCGATCCAGCAGGAGCTTCACCGGTGCGGGCCACTCAACGCGGCCACCCCGCTTCACTTCGTGCAGAAAGAAGCGGTCCGTCGCTAGAAAGCTCAGGCCTTCGCCGGGCGTGCCGCGCACGTAATAAAGCATCTCGCGCCCGAGCGGTTCCCAGGATGCGAGAACGATCGCCGGCGAACTGCCCGCAAAGATCCTCGGATAACGGCTCGCCAGAAACCGGTGAGCCTGCGGATCGTGAGCGCGCGCGCGAACCGCGGCGGTCCACCCAATGGCGTCCGGGAAGGTGCGCGGGAGCCGAAATCTAAGCAGCGTCTGAAGCATGGTAAGAGATAGCGGCGCAGCCGAAGTCAGGCGGTCGTGGCCAAGGCGACCGGGTCCGTCGGCAACGGGATCACTTCGGCTTCGCGGCGTCGGCGCGGCGCACGCGATTG
The DNA here is from genome assembly GCA_964475035.1 of uncultured Opitutaceae bacterium. Taxonomy (GTDB): domain Bacteria; phylum Verrucomicrobiota; class Verrucomicrobiia; order Opitutales; family Opitutaceae; genus Didemnitutus. The sequence continues at coordinate 21,453 of CAYYVB010000009.1, forward strand.
ATCGACAGCCAGCATCGCACGCTCGAGTTCACCCTGGTCGACCTCGAGATACCTCTGCGTGACGACGACGGAGGAGTGGCCCATACCGGCGCGCAGGAGACAGATGTCGCGATTGGACGCTAGATACACATTGAGAGCCCAGGCTTTGCGGAGGCTGTGCGTGCCGAGCCTTCCGTCGTTCGGAATGTTCGCCCGCTCGAAGGCGCGGTGAACGATCCGATGCGCGGTCTCGCGGCAAAGTGCCCGGGCGCTCCCGTCGGGATTCGATTCCCGCGACAGAAAGAGCGGCAGATCTGGCGTCAGCTCGTAACGACGTGCCAGGCAGTGGAGATGACGTTCTAGGGCACGCCGTAATTCCGGAGTCACTGGGACGGAGCGAGTGCGCCCGTAGCCGCCTTTCATGTGTCGCGGTGCAATCGCGACACGCGTGGGAACCGCACCGCTGCGCCACACCTGGCCCACGGTGATCGAAAGAATCTCTGAAATCCGAAATCCCGTCATCAGCTGCGCGATGATGAGGGCACCATCACGGGGAGGGAGCCGCCGCGCGAGGAGCACGAGCCGGCTTTGTTCGGAGCGATCGAGGGGTCTGCGTCCAGCCATGGTCCGAAGAGATAGCGGCGGCAGATCGTTGGCCGCTCCGCGCTCATTCGTGCAGCAGGGAGAGGCGAATTCACTTTTGTGAAAAACGCCCCCTATCCCCCGCGTCGCGTGGGGGTTGCCTATCGCCGGCCGCGGCATGCTTGAACTGTTCCGCGCGCTTGAGCACGCTACGCGCGTTCTTTCACCGCCTAAGCCACGCTCCTTCCTGGGCGAACGGCACGGGGGAACCAAACTCCGCAGCGCAAGCGGCGGACGGGGCGAAGGGCCGCGGGCAACCGTGGCGCCAGGTCACTTCTCTGGACCCAGCCCGTCAGCTAACCTCGTCGGCAAATGGGAAGGGTGATCCACTAGGGCTCCCGCGTGGGATGTCTCCAAGGTCTCCCCACAGTCAAGGGCGGAGCATTGCCCGGCGGGAACACCGACCAGACTTGCGCCGCGTTGGAGTTCCCTCGATGTCACTCAAATCGCTGTTGTTTGGCCGCGCTCGCTCGCTGGCTGACCGGTCACTTTTTCATCAAGTCTCGCTCATCGCTGTGTTCGCATGGGTCGGCCTCGGGGCCGACGGGCTTTCGTCTTCATGCTACGGCCCTGAAGAAACCTTCAAGGCCTTGGGCACCCATCCCTACCTTGCGGTCTTCGTAGCGATCGCCTCGGTGGTCACCATCGTCGCGATCTGCGCGAGCTACTCTCAGATCATCGCGCTGTTCCCCTCGGGAGGCGGTGGCTATCTCGTCGCCAGCAAGCTCCTTTCGCCGGGGGCGGGCGTGGTCTCGGGCAGCGCCCTGCTGATCGACTACGTCCTCACGATCACCATCTCGGTGGCCAGCGGCGCCGATGCGGTTTTCAGCATGTTGCCACCTGAGTGGCTCGCGTGGAAGCTACCGTTCGCCATGACGGGGGTATTTCTGCTGACCGGCTTGAACCTGCGCGGCGTGCGGGAATCCGTTTTGCTCTGGGTGCCGGTCTTTTTTGTTTTCGTGGCGACTCACGCCTTCGTGATCGTCTATTCGCTCGTAATTCATGGCAGCGAGGCGAGCGCCATCGCGACCACGGCCGCACAGCAGATGCGCGATACCGCGGGTGAAATCGGCATCTTCGGCCTGCTCGCCGTCCTCCTCAAGGCCTACAGCTTGGGCGCGGGAACTTACACCGGTATCGAAGCGGTGAGCAACGGGCTGCCGATCTTGCGCGAGCCACGCGTCGAAACGGGTCGCCGGACGATGCTCTACATGGGCGCCTCGCTCGCCCTCACCGTCGCCGGCCTTTTGCTCGCCTACCTCCTGTTCGCCGTGGCCCCGCAGGAGGGCAAGACGCTCAATGCCGTGCTCCTCGGCAAACTGACGGCCGGCTGGCCGGAGTGGCTGGTATCAGGATTTCTTTGGACCACCATGGCATCGGAAGCGGCGCTATTGTTCATTGCTGCCCAGGCAGGGTTCCTCGATGGCCCGCGAGTTCTCGCCAGCATGGCGCTGGACCGTTGGTTTCCCACCCGGTTCGCCAACTTGAGCGACCGCTTCGTCACCCAGAACGGCATCGTCATGATGGGCGCGGCCGCGTTGCTCGTGATGGTCCTGAGCCATGGCTCAGTCGCCCTCCTCGTTGTATTGTATTCAATCAACGTTTTCATCACCTTCACGCTTTCCCAGGCGGGCATGGTGCGCCATTGGTGGCAGGAGCGCGGCCGGGGACAATGGAAGCGCAAGCTCGCCGTCAACGGCTTCGGGCTCGCACTCACGAGCTTCATCCTGATCTCGCTAAGCATCGTGAAATTTCACGAGGGAGGCTGGGTCACCTTGCTGGTCACCGGCGTGCTGGTGGCCGCCGCGTTTGCGATCAAGCGGCACTACCGCATTGTGAGCGCTCAACTCCAGCGGCTGGAGGCGATCGTCGCGGCCGCGGACGTTGAACAGACCTCCCGGGCCCCCTTCGTTGGCTCCGTGGACCGCAGCGCACGAACGGCCATCGTCCTCGTCAACGGCTACAATGGGTTGGGCCTGCACACCGTCCTGGATATTCCCCGCAACTTCGGCAATTCCTTCCAAAACTACGCGTTCATCCAAGTGGGCGCGGTTGACGCCGGCAATTTCAAGGGCGCGGGGGAGCTGGACTCACTGCGCCAGCACACCGCGGAGTCAGCGCAACGCTACGCCGCATGGGCGAACAGACACGGTTATGGCGCAGCCGTGTTCACGGCGATCGCCCATGATATCCCCGGCGAGGTGATGAGGCTGGCGCAGGCCGCGCGGGACGAGTTTCCCAATAGCGTCTTCTTTGCGGGGCAGCTGCTCTTTCAAACCGAAACGCGGATTACCCGGCTGCTGCACAACTACACTGCCTTGGTCTTGCAGCGCCGCTTTCTCCTCTCGAACCTGCCGTTTGTGGTGTTGCCCATCCGCGTCGAAGCCTCGATCGACGAACCCATCGTTCCGGCCGCCGCGACCTGACGCTCACCCGGAAAGTATCTCCCGCTCGCCAGGCCGTTCTCCTGCGAGCTGTGATCGTGCCGGCGGCCAGCCCGGGGCGCAGCGCTTTTGCTGCCGACGAGGCGATCGGCCGGCGGGGCCAATTGTTGCGGGGCGATTAAGCGTCGGGCGAGTCGGGCGCTTCGCCAGGGCCCGGTGCAACAGAAGTCACTTAACGTGACAGATCGACAAGCACTCCGCGAGGGAATCGCGCGCTTCACCTCGGACCCGTAGGTGTTGAACGCGCGGGCCACGGGGGATATTTTTGACGAATGCCCAAACTGCGCCAAGCCCCCGTGAGCGCCGACGACCTCGAGCGCTACCTGCACCAAGACGATGATTTTGCGTTCGAGCTCCGATGCCTCCATGCGCTCAGGGAACAGGGCATCCATTGCGCGCATGGTGGCACGTATGACGACCCTGTGACGAGGAAGCCCCGACAATTTGACCTGCGGGCCAAAATCAAAGCCAACGCGCTGCTGCGCGTCCATCTTGCGATCGAATGCAAGAACCTCACGCCCGCATTCCCGCTGCTTGTATCGCGAGTTCCGCGCGCAAAGGCGGAGTCATTCCATGAATTGCTCGTCCCGAAGGAGCGTCCGGACGAGCAATTTCTCTCTGCAATCCAGATCGACAAAGTGGAGTCGGCGCGGGTGAGCCGAGACTCGCTGTATCGACCAGGCGGGCCCGTCGGAAAATCGATCGCTCGCATAGGAATCTCGCTGAGCGGACCGAGTGATTTCGTTTCGGACGACTCAGAAATCTATGAGCGATGGGCACAATCCGTCGCGTCCGCTTACGACCTCGTTTCGGACGGAAGGGAATATCTCAGTAGTGATGACGCTGAGCCTCAGGCATTCTGGATCTTGCCAGTGCTCGTCGGCCTGGACGTAACTGGGTGGAGTGTAGTTTACGACTCCGTCGGCGCCATTGCCTCGAAGCCGCTGCAATCAGACCACGTCGAATACTTCCTTGATCACAGCGTGTGGCGGCCAGGGCAGCTCTTATCCTACCAAATCTCCCACCTTCACATCATGACCATGTCAGGACTGCTGAGGCTTGTCCAGCGGTTGCAAAATAGTGGCGATGAATTTCACGAACAGCTGTTATCACGAGAGCTCATCACCCATCTGGTAAATTGCCAATGACGCGACGCGCGGCTTGAGATCGCACAATAGAGCCAACCACGGAACACGCCCAAAGTGCCCATTGAAGACCGTGACGAAACCTGCGCGGGTCGTGCTCGTCCATGGCGTCCCCAGTCTCACCCCGCTGGCCCGAATACATGTCTCGATGGCGAATGCGGATCCCGCATCGCTCCAAACCAAATTGCAGTATACACCCTAATATGATTAACAATGCGCGGTATGACTGATCAACACTCAGAAAACGGCACAAAAGCAGCTGTCGAACAGATTGGTGGCAGCTATGACAAAGCTGCGCGTCCGTTCTTCCGGCGATTTCATCCGCTCGCGACGCCGATATTCGCAGCCCTACTCTTCGCCGGAACTAGAACCTTTTGGGAGATACCTTACCTGACGATGCTCGTCGAAACCATCGTGCTACCCCCTGGGCCAGATCTTCCAGAGGCAGGGAAATACGTCGCTGTTTTTAAGGACGTTTGCGCCTTGGCGATGTGCGTCATCTACATTCTAGTGCTCGATAAAGAGCTATTCGGGGCCGTATCCCGCTTCTCGACGGGAGCACAGCTATTTTTCGCAATCCTCGTGGCGGCAGCAGCCGTGGCTGTAACCTTTACATTTGTCTTCGATCGAATCGTCGGGGTAAATACCACTATCGCACTTTCCGAGTGGGTCATTGATCAGCTACGCCTGCGACCAACGACCTTCAGAACCGCGGCTTTTTTTGTCGGCGGCGAAATCGCGATCATACTGGTTTGCTGGGGACTGTCCGCACTTTTTAAGACTTACCGTAGCATGCCGGTGACGTTGTTTACATTGTTGAGCGCTCTGCTTTACAGCCTCTTCATGCAGGTGACGGTCCCGTTACCAACGAAGCGGACATCCTTCATTTCGAGTAACGAGTTATCAGCTTCGGATTGTTCCACGCGATCGTGAATGGATGGCTCCCTGATCGTCAGACACCCAAACGCTGCACTCAACCGAACCATTCAGGCAGATGCACGAGTAGAACGAGAGATCTGCGCTTAAGATTAGGGAAACCACGGGATAACCCCATTCGTTGAGCGCCGGAAGTTTCGCAATGGCGCGCCAGTCCTCCGGACTGGGGTTCGCTTCGTTTGCGCTATGAACGTGCCAGTCGCCCACGTAGCGGACCGAGCCATTTGTGAGTTCAGCTTGCTCGGCGCAAAAGGCAGTCGCGAACCTTCCATCGATCTTCACCTTGGCAGGAAGACACTCACCGCGAGGACCAGGACCTGCGACGTTGGTGACGACAAGTGCGTGATCGACCGTCATGTATCCGACCATCGGTCCACTCACTTCGTTGCGGCCGCGCTTTGCCGCAAACTTTCCAATCTGCGTAATCGCGTATTCCGTCAGGAAGACGTGGCGGATGGCTTTAGGTGGGCTGGGCAGAAGGGGCATGACGGACGTGCCTCGGAATTCACCACCTCTATCTGAGGTGACCACTGTCCGGCCGTCGATCTCGCAAACCAGCGGATATGGCTGCCTCGACAGTCGCGCTCGGGGCGATTGAGCAGAGTCTCGATGATCATCGAGCTGGCGAGATCAGCCACGACTCCCACTTCAGCCGCGTTCCCCGTGAA
>CAYYVB010000009.1:27276-30250 GCA_964475035.1 uncultured Opitutaceae bacterium
CCCCGGCGCAAAAAAGCCGCCCAGCTTCCGCGGCTCAGCGCTCGGCATCTCATGGGCCACTTGCTGGCATACCCAGCACGGCGTTTGGTCGGGGATCACCCGCATGACATCTCCGCCCCAGGCTCCGTTCGTCACCGTGGCATGCACGCGTGGCTTCTTCAGCCGGTGGCATTGGTGGTCGACCCAGTGGGCGGCGTGCTCGGAGGCCGTTGCATCAACAATCAGGTCTGCCGCAGCCATCTTCGCAATCAGTTCGTCCTGCTCGGTCGGCGACATCGCACCTGCGCGCGCAATCTGGCCGGTTATATGTCCGTTCGAGAGTGGGTTCATCTCGACAATCGCGTTTGCGACAGCGTTGACCTTCGGGACCCCGAAGAAACGCACTCCACACGCGTGCCTAACCGCATTGGCTGTGTCGTAGAAGTCGCGGTCGACCAAATGAAATTTCTGAACCCCAGACGACGCGAGCAAGGTGGCAATCCGGGAACCAAGGGCGCCGAGCCCGAGGATCACGACGTGCTTATCGACGAGAGTCTCTAGCCCCGGGATCCGGGAGAACGCGTGCCTACGCGAAAGTGGATACGCTCGATACGCGATAAACTCGCCTTGAACGTGACGAACAATCGTGTAACCCAACCCGGTCGCATCCGCGGAGCCGGCCTCTTCCGGATAAGCGAACACAAACCACTCGTGTTCACGCTTCCCGTCGCGCTTCGCCTCAGCGGGCATGAGATCCAACCAATGCTGGAATTCTGTCGCCGCGCGAACACGCGGCGGGATCTTGCCGAAAAGCATGAGCACGCCGTTCACCACGGCGCTCTTCGCTCCGACGAGTCCTTCATAATGCGGAAGCGACTTCAGCAGCCTTCCACCAACGTTCGCGGTGAGGAGAGCCCCTCGTGCGTCCTTGCCGTCAATAGCCACGCGGAGCTGACACTTTCCGAACCCGCTGATGAAGCCGCTCTCAAGCTCATCAGCCATCGATGGTGGGATTAGAATGCCGCCTCCGATGTTCGTGGGAACAAGGTCGGACAACGGTTCAGGAACCTCTGCAACGCCGGCGTCGTTAGTTCCGGGCCCGTAGTCACGGATAAGTTCCTCCGTCTCTCTCACGGCGTCCACTGCCGTCATGCTCGCGCAATCCCAGCGATTTCGATTCGGACCAAAGAGGCAGAATGCGCGATCCCGCGGATGCTGATGGCGCCGCAACAACGGTTGCTTCCCATCGTCGTAAACCTCCGGAGGGAACGAAGGGTATCCCGAGTTGAACTCTAAGATTAGCTCCCGCGACGGATCACCTTTAGACCGCCCTCGAAACGTCGCCACACGGTCGCGCGTGAGTCTTTCCTGATCGAGAACGAAGCCCAACGCCTCCAGACGAGACTTCTCGTCTTGGAAGATGTCGGGCTCCGTCTCGAACCAAGTAGCCACTGGCTTACCCGTGTGAACGGTCCGGCTGCGGCTTGGGCTTGTTGTCGCGTCCCGGCGGCGTTTGCGGCGGACCGGGAGGGTCGACGGGGCGGTTTGGCGGAGTCGGACGATCCTTCTCCGGTTTATGTGGGTTGTCCTGCGACATGGGCGGGAGTGTTTGCTGGTTTAGGTTCTACGGCGTGGTGCCGTAGCGTCGGGTTGCAGCATGTTAACATGCTCACTTTTTGCTAGCGTTTTGTTAACATTTCCCTTGCTTATAGATTCCGACAACCTCCGCCATCGAATGAGTCAAAGGTTGACGCATCGGAGCCGTTTCAGGAAAGTGTTAACATGTCACCTGCGAACCCCTCCTCCCCCTTCTCGTTGCGCCTCCGGCAGGCGCGAACGATGCGCGGGCTTTCCTACCGAGAGCTCAGCGACCGCATGGGCGGCGCAGTCAGTCATGTCGCGCTGGCGAAATACGAGGATGAAACGATGCGCCCCTCCGGCGAGGTCTTGGCGAAGCTCTGCTCCGCCTTGGGCATCGCTCCAGATACGCTCTTCCGCCCTACCTCCGTTTCGGTCGGCAACCTGAACTTCAGAAAGAAAAAGGCGTTCGGCGAGAAACAAGCCCGCATGCTTGTCGAAACCGTGCGCGCAAAGCTCGAGAATTACCTCGAAGCGGAGGAGCTACTCAACGAACGCGCTGAATATCGGCCCGTAAAGTTGCACGCCGATGATGCTCGTGAGGCTGCTCGCGAACTCCGGAAGCTGTGGTCACTCGGGGATCAGCCGATCGCGGATATTGTCGAGCTGCTGGAGCGCAACGGGATCAAAGTCGTGGAGATTGATGAAGCGAGCGATGGGTTCGACGGGTGCCAGCTCGAAGGTCAGGCGATCATCGTTGTATCGTGCCGACGCAATCTCCCAGTGACGCGGAAGCGCTTCACGCTCGCCCACGAGCTCGCGCACCTTCTCCTGGAGAGCTGGGCCAAGCAAAGAGGCCTGACGGATAAAGAGCTTGAGAAGCCGATGAATGCCTTCGCTTCTGAATTCCTCATGCCCTCGAACACCTTGAAGCAGTTCTTCGGCACCAATCGCACCACCGTTACGATCGAGGAACTGAAGAGCGCCAAACTCCGCTACGGGATTTCCATCGGTGCCATTGTTTACGCGATGCGCGAACTCGAGATGATCTCGGAGAGCGCCTACAAGCGCTTCTACACCGGCATCCAGAGCACTTGGCGGCAGAAGGACGGCAGTATTCGCGAACCAGGTGACGACGAGGTGAATGAGCTCTACGTCGAGTGCCCGGAACGATTTGACCGGATCGTCATGCGCGGTGTGGCTGAGGGCCAATTATCCCTGTCCCGCGCCGCAGGTTTGCTCGGAAAGAGCATTAACGAAATACGGCAGCGCGCCACGCCCATCGTGGAATAAATGAAGGTCGTTGTCCACGATGCCTCGATTCTCATCGACCTCACGCTGTGCGAGGCGGTCGATGCCTGGTTCGCAACCGGAATCGAGACTTGGACCTCCGATCTCATCTACCCCGATGAAATCG
>CAYYVB010000010.1:0-28614 GCA_964475035.1 uncultured Opitutaceae bacterium
CAGTGGCGCGTCTTGTCGATCGTCCGCCGCGCCACTGGAGTGGCGCGCCCCCAGCCTTGCGCCCGCCCGGCACCCTTGCGACTCCCCGGCGTTTCCCGTACAAGCCGCGCGGCGCCCCGATAGCTCAGCGGTAGAGCAACCGCTTCGTAAGCGGTAGGCCGTTGGTTCAAATCCGACTCGGGGCACCATTTCCCTCGTCCGGCGGTGGAAGCGGACAGACGTGACGCGACAGCCGCCGATCTATGTCTGCGTGACCAACCTCCTCGAGAGCCGTCACCAGAAGAAGACCGGGATTCCGCGCGTCGAGTACGAGGTCGCGAAATACCTCGCCGCGCGCGGCGCGACGGTGGTCGCCTGGAACAGCCGGCGCGGCCGGTTCGACGCCATCGATTTCGACGCCTTCATCGAGTCGATCACGCGCGCCCAGTCGCTCGACCTCGACGCGATCTGCGCCGAGCCGCGGCGCGCGCATCCCCTCGCCGCGCTCAAGCGGCTGCTGGCCTCGATATCGGCGATGGGGGCGCGACGCCTGTCGCTGGGCGGCGAGCCCGGCCGCACCATCGCGCGCGCCGCCTTCCGCCGCATCGCCGCCGCCTGGCCGTATCTGTCGCCGGAGCAGCGGCGCGCGATGGCGAGCCGTCTGCGGCTCGGCGAGAACGCTGATCGCCGCGGCCATTTCATCGACACGCTGGTCGAGTCACGCGAGGGCGCGCGGAGGAGCCACGCGCCGCACGACCTCGACGTCGCGCCCGACGCGACCATGATCCTGCTCGGCATCTGGTGGAACACCAGGCCGATGGAGGCGGTGGCGCGGCTCAAGCGCGCGCGCGGCCTGCGTTTCGTCGGCCTGATCTACGATCTGCTTCCGATCCGCCGTCCAGAGTTCTTTACCGACGAGACCGGTCGCGGCCGCTTCACGCGCTACATCGACGGGCTGCTCGCGACCGCCGACCGGCTGTGCGCGATCTCGGCCCATGTCGCGCGCGACGTCGAGGCCTATGCGCATGAACGCCAGGTGGCGATCCGCCCGGTGACATCCGTGCCGCTCAGCGCCGATCTGAAGCGCGACGCCCCGCCACGACCCGCCGCGGCGCTGGCACACCACGCGCTCGAGCCCGGGCGCTTCGTCGTCTATGTCTCGACCATCAATCCGCGCAAGAACCACCGCTTCGCCTATCGCCTGTGGCGGCGCCTGGTCGAGGAGCTGGGCGACGCGGTGCCGACCCTGGTGTTCGCCGGCCAGCGCGGCTGGCGCACCGAGGAGCTGTTCGCGACCATGACGGCCGACGCGACGATGTGGAACCACACGCTGCGCTTCGTCGAAGGGCCGACCGACGAGGAGGTCGCCTGGCTCTACGCCAACTGCGCCTTCAGCATCTTCCCGTCGCTGTACGAGGGTTGGGGCCTGCCGATTCTCGAATCGCTGTCCTTCGGCAAATACTGCCTCGCCGCCGACAACACCTCGCTGCCCGAGGCAGGCCAGGGCCTCGCCTTCCACGCCGACGCCGAGGACGAGGCGGCCTGGCTCGCCGAGCTGCGCCGCGTCATCACCGAGCCAGGCTATCTCGACGCCGCCAACGCGCGCATCCGCGACCGCTTTGTGCCGCGCGGCTGGAACGATGTCGGCGCCGAGCTGCTCGCCGTGATCGAGGACGTCGGTCGCGGCGAGCGGCGGTAGCGTTCTACGATCCTGTCATCCCGAGCGCAGCGAGGGGGATCTAGGGAAGACGCCTAGATCCCTCGCTGCGCTCGGGATGACAGAGGACTCTAGAGCTCCGCGTAGATCTCCAGCACGTTGCCGTCGGGATCGCGGAAGAAGATCGTGCGGTGGCCGAAGGGGTGGTCTGTAAGGGGCGCGATCAGCGTCACGCCCTTGGCCTCCAGCGCCGCCGCGCACTGGGCTACATCGGGCGGCGCGACGCGGAAGGCCAGTTGCAGGGAGAGATCGCCGGCGGCCGGGGGCGCGCCGCCGAAGCGCGCGCCGTACATCGTTAGCGCCAAGGTGTTGGCGCCGACGCGGTATTCGACCCACTGCTCGCTCAGCACCCGCAGCAGCGGGAACTCCATGACGGCCTCGTAGAAGTGCCGCATGGCCGGCAGGTCACGGGCGAAGATCACGGTGTAGTCGATCTGGCGGATCTGGCTGAGCGGCGACATGGCCCCGATCCTAGGGTCATGCTACACTGGTACAAGATGACTGATTATACTGGTATACAACCCACCACCCAGCGTCACGAGCTCGCGCGCTTCCTGCGCGGCCGCCGCGAGCGGCTCGACCCGGCGGTGTTCGGCATCACGCCGGGCGGCCGTCGGCGTACCGCCGGCCTGCGCCGGGAGGAGGTCGCCGAGGCCGCCGGCATCAGCGCTACCTGGTATGTCTGGCTCGAGCAGGGCCGCGACGTGAACGCCTCGCCGCATGCGCTCCGCGCGCTCGGTCGCGCGCTTAGGCTGAGCCAGGCGGAGCAGACCTATCTGTTCAGGCTGGCGCGGCCGGATCTCGACGCACACGCCGGCCCGATCGGCGAGGCGATGCCCACCGCCAACCTGCTGTCGCTGATCGACGGGCTGGCGCCGCACCCCGCCTACATCACCAACCGCTACCGCCAGGTGGTCGCCGCCAACCGGCCGGCCCGATTGCTGCTGGGCGCCTTCGACAGCGGCGATCCGGCGCGCGCCAGCGTGCTCGGCCGCCTGTTCCTCGATCCGCTGTGGCGCGCGATCTTTCTGGACTGGGAAACGGTGGCGCGCGTGGCGGTGGCGCAGTTCAGGCTGGCGACGGCGTCGATGGCCGACGATCCGGTGCTGGCGTCGCTCGTGGCGCTGCTCAGTGCATCGAGTGAGGAGTTCGCGCGCTGGTGGGCCGACCGCGACCTCGCCGAGCCGCCGATCTGGCGCAAGACGGTGCGCCACGGCCTGGTCGGCGACATGGCATTCGACTTCGCCGTGTTGCAGCCACTTGGCCGCGACAGCGATTTCTCCGTCTCGCTCTATGCACCGGCCGACGCGGAGAGCCGCGCGCGCATGGAGCGGCTGTCGAAAACGAACGCGGCCGTTCGTCTGCGATATCCGCCCGCTACGTCTTCTTCCAGGGCTGCGTTATCAGCACCACCATCGCGGTGACCAGCAACGCAAAGAACCCCACGACGAGGCCCGATACTAGGAGGATGACCGGCAGATCTCCGGTCACCCCGCGCGCGTCGAGCAGCCACCCGATGCCGCCCACCGCCAGGCCCGTCAACAAAAGGCCGATGCCACCACCGATGACCAATCGCGGCCGGCGATAGGCGAGCCCCGGCCGCAGCTCGGGAATGCTCGACTTGAAGTGGTGGTAGACGCGCACGCCGGCTTCCCGCGCGGCGGGCGCCACCGGTACGCGCAGGCTGAGCATCCTGGCGCCGCCGTACCGCCCCCCGGGATAGAGGAGCGCGAACTCCAGGCATTCGGGATCGGCCGGCGCGTTCAACCACCCGACCGCGCGCAGCTCGGGCAGGCCGCGAAATCTCAGCGTGTGGTACGAGCCGTCGACGATGAGTTGCGTGCGGCCAACGATCACGTCGACACCTTGTTTCGGCGTGCTCTTCTGGATCTTCAATTCGTTGACCAGCGTCGGGGCCTGCGCGGCGCGGATGGCGTCGAAGGCGCGGAAGCGATCCCATTCGTCCGGCGTGATGTGCCAGCGTTCGATCACGCCGCGGCCCGACATCAGCCGGGCGTGGCCGATGGCGGCAAACACCGTCATGAGGACGCCGAACAGGCCGAAGATCGCACAGATGCCGCCGAAAGAGGTGATCACGGCGCTCGGACCGTCGCCGATCCAGTCGGCGCTGAAAGCAGCCGCCAGCGCGGCACCGCCCCCGAGAACGGCAACGGCCAGTGAATAGCCAACCTTGCGGCGTGGATTACGCATGAAGCCTCGACGGACGCGAGAGCCTAGCTTGAGTCGACGGCAGCCGTCATGACGATGCGGTGTGTCTCCCTCTGCCCGCTCGCGGAGAGGGAGAAGAGGTCACGCGAGGCTGGCCTGCGGCGCGAAGGCGATGGCGTCGGTCTGGAACTTGAACAGGTCGGCGTACATGCCGCCATGCGCCATCAGCTCGGCGTGCGTGCCTTCCTCGACGATGCGGCCGTCGTGGATCATGACGATGCGGTCGAAGTTAGTGGTCGACACCAGGCGGTGCGTCGCGGCGATCAGCCCGCGCTCCTGGCGCGTCGCCATCAGGTGGTCGAAGATCACGCGCTCGGTCTTGATGTCGAGCGCGCTGGTCGCCTCGTCGAGGATCAGGAAGGCCGGCTTCTGCATCAGCACGCGCGCCAGCGCCACGCGCTGGCGCTGGCCGCCCGACAGCAGCCGGCCGCGATCGCCCATCTCGGCCTCGAGGTCGCCGTTGAAGCCGGCGACGACGTCGGTCAGCGCCGCCATGCGGATCGTCTTCTCGATCTCCTCGTCGCTAGCGTCGGGCTTGGCGAACACCAGGTTGCGCCGCAGGCTGCCGTTGAAGATGAACGGGTCCTGGTTGACGTAGCCGATGGCGCCGCGCAGGCCGGTGGCGTCGTAGGCGTCGAGGTCCTTGCCGTCGAGCGTCACGCGGCCGCGCTGCGGGAAACGCAGATGGGCGAGGATCTCCAGCAGGGTGGTCTTGCCCGAGCCCGACAGGCCGACGATCGCCGTGGTCGTGCCCGGCGCCACCGAGAAGTTGATGTCCTTCAGCGCCCAGCGATCCTCGACGTACTGGAACCACACGCCGCGCACGTCGAGCGCGCCGGGCACCGTCGCCGCCGGCGGCGGCTCCTTGTGCGTCGGCGGCTTGGCCTTCTCGACCGCCAGCACGATGTCGGCGTAGCCCAGCACGCGCGGCAGCTGCGGCGCCAGCGAATTGACGTCGGCGACGATCTGGCGCAGCTGCATGTAGGCGCGCAGCATGGCGGCGAAGAAGCCGACGCCGATCCCCAGCCGATCGCCGAAGCTGCCCCATTCCGACAGCGCCAGCACGCCGAACGCCGAGCTGATCATCAGCAGGCCGCCGAACTCGAGCACGAAGTTCTGCTCGGACTGCTTGATGGCGAACACGCGCCGGCGCTCGATCAGGTCCCCGCCGGTCCCGGCGTAGGCGTCGCGCATGTGCAGTTCCTGGTTGCTCTGCTTGACGATGCGCATGCCCTCGAGCAGCTCGTGCGACTGGCCGGCGAACTTGATCTCGATCGCCCGCATGGCGTGCAGCAGGCTGAAGATGCGCTTGTGGGTGCGATGCGCCATCAGGCCGATGATGACGCCCACCGGCACCATCAGCACCGCCAGCTGCGTCGACAGCCAGAACAGCACGATGACCGTGACCAGCAGGCGCACCAGCTGCGAGGCGATCTCCTGCAGCCTGAAGATGAAGTACGGGATGTCGTTGAGCGGCGGATCGGTCAGCTTGGCGCGCAGCTCGCCGGTGTTGGAGCGGTCGAAGAACTCGATCGGCATGCCCAGCGCCTTGTCGGCGGCCAGCACCAACAGGTCGTTGGCGATGCGGGCATTCACCGTGGCGACCACCCTAGAGTAGAGATAGGCGATGAAGGCGTTGAGCGTGATCTGGAAGAACAGCACCACCAGGATGCTGATGATCACCCCGCGCTGGCCCTCGAAGACGTTCAGCCCGGGCAGCTGACGTATCCAGTTGATGATGTCCTGGGTGATGCCCTCCTGCGCCGCCTGTCCGCCGGCCACCGCGCTGACGAACACGGTGATCAGCGGGTACTGCAGCGCGCCGACGATGGCCGCGATATTGGAGACGATGAAGACCGTCCACAGCCCGCCCTTGTATCGCCGCGCGACATCCACCAGGAGGCGTCCGATGGGCGATTGAAGGAAGCTGCCGATTCTTTGCCGCAACCCCGACAAGATTCATGCACCAGAAGTGAGTGGGAGCGCCGCGGCGGATCTGATCCGCGACAGGACCGCGAGGGGCCGGCCCGTACGCCTTTCGCGGTGACTTTGCATAATTCCTACCCCACCGCAATGCGCGCGGCGACGCGGCCATTCTTACCTTCCCCGGTGGGGGAAGGTAAGACCTACGCCCTGACCAGCGGTTTGTACTTGATGCGATGCGGCTGGTCGGCCTCGGCGCCCAGCCGGCGCTTCCGGTCGGCTTCGTAGTCCTGGTAGTTGCCCTCGAACCACACCACCTGGCTGTCGCCCTCGAAGGCCAGCATGTGGGTGGCGATGCGGTCGAGGAACCAGCGGTCGTGGCTGATGATCACGGCGCAGCCGGCGAAATCGACCAGCGCCTCCTCGAGCGCCCGCAAGGTATCGACGTCGAGGTCGTTGGTCGGCTCGTCGAGCAGCAGCACGTTGGCCTCGGTCCTGAGCATCTTCGCCAGGTGCACGCGGTTGCGCTCGCCGCCGGAGAGCTGGCCGACTTTCTTCTGCTGGTCCGGCCCCTTGAAGTTGAAGCCGCCGCAATAGGCGCGGCTCGAGACCTCGCGCTTGCCCAACATGATCAGGTCGTTGCCGCCGGAGATCTCCTCCCACACCGTCTTGTTGGCGTCGAGCGAATCACGGGACTGGTCGACGTAACCCAGCTTCACCGTCGGGCCGACGGTGAAGGAGCCGGTATCGGCTTTCTCCTGGCCGGTGATCATGCGGAAGAGCGTGGTCTTGCCCGCGCCATTGGCGCCGATCACGCCGACGATGCCACCGGCCGGCAGGTTGAAGCTCAAGCCGTCGATCAGCAGGCGATCGCCGTAGCCCTTGGAGATCTTCTCGGCGCGGATCACCAGGTCGCCCAGGCGCGGGCCGGGCGGGATGACGATCTGCGCCTGCTCCAGGGTCTGCTTCTCGTTCTCGGCCAGCATCTGCTCGTAGGCCGCGATACGCGCCTTGCTCTTGCTGCGCCGGGCTTGCGCGCTGGTGCCCATCCACTCCAGCTCGCGCTGCAAGGTGCGCCGGCGCGCGTCGGCGGTCTTCTCCTCGACCGCCAGCCGCGTCTCCTTCTGGCGCAGCCACGAGGAGTAGTTGCCTTCCCAGGGAATGCCCTGGCCGCGATCGAGCTCGAGGATCCAGCCGGCGACATTGTCGAGGAAGTAGCGATCGTGGGTCACCGCCACGACGGTGCCGGGATAGTCGTGCAGGAAGCGCTCGAGCCAGGCGACCGAGTCGGCGTCGAGATGGTTGGTGGGCTCGTCGAGCAGCAGCATGTCGGGCTTCGACAACAGCAGGCGGCAGAGCGCGACGCGGCGGCGCTCGCCGCCCGAGAGCTTGGTGACGTCGGCATCGCCCGGCGGGCAGCGCAGCGCGTCCATGGCGATCTCGACGGTGCGCTGCAGATCCCAGCCATTGGCGGCGTCGATCTTCTCCTGCAGCTCGGCCTGCTCGGCGATCAGCTTGTCCATGTCGGCGTCGGGATTGGCGAACTCCGCCGAGACCTCGTCAAAGCGCTTCAGCAGCCGGGCCATCTCGCCGACGCCGTCCATGACGTTACCCAGCGCGTCCTTGGCCGGGTCGAGCTCCGGCTCCTGCGCCAGCAGCCCGACATGGACGCCCTCGGCCGCCCAGGCCTCGCCGGTGAAATTGTCGTCCTTGCCGGCCATGATCTTGAGCAACGTCGACTTGCCCGAGCCGTTGAGACCCAGCACGCCGATCTTGGCGCCGGGGAAAAAGCTCAGCCAGATATCCTTGAGCACCGGCCTGGGCGCGCCGGGAAAGGTCTTGGACAGACCTTTCATCACATAGATGTATTGGTAAGACGCCAACGCCTTGGTACTCCTTGAAAATTTCCGCTGTTTTTCACCTGGGCAGAAGCTGGGCAGGTCTTGGCGGCTGCGGGCCTTGCTTAGCGCGTCCGGCGCTCCGCGTCGAGCGCTACAGCTTGGCCGGCCCTGCGGCCATCATCACGGACCCACACGGGCACTGCCTGCTCGTTCTGGCCGCCGGCGCCCAACCTCATCGCTTCCCCTCTTGCTTCCCGGTCGCGTCCCACCGGGCCTTTCCCCTCGATCCTGGCTGTGGGGGGCACAAAGGCCGGATGGTCCGGACCTTAAGAAGCGAAGAGGAGAAGAACAATGAGATTGATCACCGACACCGAACTTGCAGGCCGATCCGATGTGGAACTCGCGGTGCTGTTCCACATGGCGGCGGAAGCCCTGGCCGCCACGGCGCCCGGCACGGCCGCGCGAAACGCGGTCATCGCCAGCCTGCAAAACATCACGCGGGCGAAGGCGCGGCGGTACTACCGCCGCATGGCGCCGGGGCTCTGATCCCCGGCGTTGCCGCCTGACCTGTCCACGCGGGAGTGGTCCGGCCGGGCGGCTCCGCCGCCGGCATTCATGACATTGAAGGCGTGCGGCGCACGGTCGATGGTGTCAGGGTGTCGCTCTCGTAGGCGTCGGCGGCGCTGCGATAGCCGCCCGCCGTCATGTAGCCGTCTATCGGATTGCCGGCCTCATCGCTGATGACAACCGGCTGACCGCGTGCATCGCAGGGCGTGAAATACAGGTAGGTCGCGCAGACGTGGGTGATGCCGTGACGGTCGAAGAAATCTCGGTCCTGGTACATGGCCTGGTAGAATTCATCCACGCTCATAGGACCGCCGTACTTCCCCTTCATTGCTCTACCCGCTTCCGATTCCTGGCTCTTCTTGGTGGTTTCCACTGAAAGTTATATATACTTAAGATTGTATCGGCGCGGCGCTTAATTTCAGGTTAACGCTATTCGCGCTCGCGGTCCTGGCCCTTGCCGCGCTCATCGCGTTTCCTTGCCTTTCTGTACCGCTGGCGCACGCGATTTCTGAACTGCTCGCGCATTGGCTTGGCGCGTTCCTTCTCGGCCTCGATCCTGGCAAGGCGCTCGACATCGCCGCCTTCCTTGATCTCGCGGGCAAGGTCCTTGCTCGCCTTCGCGTGCTTGTCGCGAAGGGTGTGCTTTTCCTGCGCCTGCTCGTGCTTGAGGCGGTCAAGCTCGGTGCGGTAGGCCTCGTTCTCCTGCGCGATCGCCTGCCGGCTCTGCTCCTTGACGCGGCCGGCAAGGGCCTTGCGGTCCTGCGCATGGCGCGCGTGCATCGCCGCCGCGAAATCATGACGGCCGAGCACGGCTTCGAGCGCCCCCTTGAGAAGGCCTTTTGAGGGCATTTCCTTGCGGTGCTGCACCCAGTACAGCAAGCGTGAGAAAGCGCCTTTCTGGGTTTGGTGCAGCTCCCGCGCCTCGCTTTCCTGCTGGCGGTAAAGGAAGGCCCATTTCGGGCGGTTCGCCTCGCGGATTTCAAGCAATCGCTTTTCGATGCGGCGCTCCTTCTCGTCAAAGAGCGCCTGACGCTGCCCCTTGTGGTAGGCGGAAAGGCCTTTCTCCTCGACCTGGCGCGCAAGACGCGCGCCCTCAAGCCTCTGCTTGCGCCAGAGCCGCAGGGCGCCGGGATCAACGCTGCGCCGGTCCTTGACGAACTGGCCCCGGCGGCGCGCGGCGTTGTTGTGAACGCGCTGCTCGCAGCGGATTTGCCCTTGCCGCCGCTCGTAGGCCTCCGCCCATTTGGAAAGCTCCAGGCGATCCATGGAGAGCGGGGCGGCAAGGCCGGTTTCGGGATGCACGCGGTTGACGATCAGGTGAATGTGCGGATGCGGCTCATCGCGGTGCGCGACCATCAGCACCTCGTGGGCATCAAGGCCAAGGACCCTGAGCGTCTCATGGCCAGCTTCGAGCATTTCCTCTTGCGTCGGCGCTTCGTCCGGCGCCCAGGAAAGGCTGTAGGTGTAGACCGAATACGCCAGCTTGCGCCCGGTCTTGGCGGCGCCGCTCGCTGCTTTCAGTTCGTCCTGGCGCATGGCGGTGTAGGCCATCAGGCGCAGCGCCCGATCCGCGTTCTCCGTCGGCAGATTGACCGTATGAGTGAAGGCGACGCGCTCATTGGTGCGGGCCTGCTTATCGTGCAGATAGTAAAGGCCCGCGCCCTTGAAGCTCTTGCCTCTATCGGCGACCCTCGGGACCATTTTTTACTCGCGGCGCTCGTCTTGTCCTGGCTGATTCACGGCCTCGGTTCCCTCGGCCGATCAGCAGGACGGGAAGCGGATACGGTCTCCCTCGCAGCGGCGGCGGGACCTGGGGATGGCGTGGGGCGCAAAGAGCCTGCGTCCAGCTCGCGCATGAGGAATTCCTCGACCGCCGCGCAGGCCCGCGCCAGCTCGGGCGGAGCCTGCTTGCTCTGATTTGCGATGCGGGCGAGCTGATTGAGGTTGACGCCGATGCGCCGCAGTTGATCGAATACCGCGGGATCAAGGGCGATTCGCTGCTCCATGACGATGCGGCCATTCAGCGTCTGCTCGCGCGCGTATTCCGAGGCGGAAAGTCCGGCCTCGATCGCGGCGTGCTCGACCCGCAGGCGCTCGGCGGGCGTGAGCCGGAAGGCAAGCGCCTCGCTGCGGCGCTCATCGGTGTCCTTTTTCGGCCTTGGCATGGTGCCTCCTTATCTGCCGGGCCGATTCACGTCTGCCAACCGGGCAGACAATCGGGCCGGACTGCGCATCCAAGGCCGCCGCCTTGGCCGCGATCCAACGGCGGGCCGTTGGCGCGTGCCCGGCCGCGCGAGCCGGGTCGATGGGGTTTCCAAAGGGGAGAGCCGAAATCTCCCCTTCGGTCGAGGTTTCCAAAGGGCGCGAAGGCTCTTTGGTCGTGGTTCCAAGGGGAGCGAAAGCCCCTTGGTCGTGATCCCCCGGCGACACGGGGGCAGGGTGCGGGACAGCGTCCTGCGGCGGCCACTGGCCCGATCGTCTGCGCTGGCAGACGTGAATCGGCCCAGCCAAGTGGCCGCCTGCGATGGGGTCCAGGGGAGAGCTGCAATCTCCCCTGGCGAGACGGCCGCAGGCCGGTTTTTGTGAAACAAAAACATATCTCGCTACCCGCCCTTTTCAGGCTATCACCACACGCTCTAAAGACTGGTTAATCGAGGCGCCGTTTCCAAGAGCACCCCCTTTCTTTCGCCACGATTGCCGCAGCTTCCGCGCCGCCGTATGCTTGAGCCGGATGTCGGGCCATGGAGAACATCTTTTCCGGTTTGTCGCGCGGAGTTCCCGGCCTTTCGCCTCGGGAAATGGCTCCCCCTGCCGCGTCCTTCGAAGACCCCGCCAGCATCGCCGCCTCGCAATCCCTGCGCTATTCGCCGGATAAGCTCTTCGTCGGGCTGATCGGCGCGGCGGTTGAAAGGGACGTCAAAACACGCGAGCGGTACGCGCAAGGCGGCATTGAGATCGGCATTGCGACCGACCAGCACGCCATAACGATTGCCGGCAGCCGGGCGGGCAAAGGCCGCGCGGCGATAATCCCGAACATGCTGCGCTATCAGGGTTCGGTCCTTGCCATCGACCCCAAGGGCGAGCTGGCCCGCGCGACCGCCAAGATCAGGGCGGAAAAGCTCGGGCAGGACGTGCGTGTTCTCGACCCCTTCGGAACAACGGCCGCCGAACTGATTCCCTACGCCGCGAACTTCAATCCGCTTGCCGGGATGACCGAATTCTCAAAGGTCGAGGACGCGGGGCTGATCGCGGACGCCCTCGTCATCCCTTCCGGGGCAGGCGATCCCCACTGGGATGAAAGCGCCCGCACTTTCATCGAGGGCGTCATTCTTGAGGTCGCCACGGCCGAGCGTTTCGAGGGCAGGCGCGATCTGGTCACGGTGCGCGACCTGATCGCGCTCGGCGACCTGGCGCCGGAAGCGGATGACGATGACGGCGCGGATGAGGAGGGCGAGGAAGGCTCGGCCGAAATGGCGGCGCTTGAAGCCTACATGCGCGAAAGCGAAGTCGAAGCGGTCAGGCGGGCGGCGGCCGATTTCTTCGACAAGGCGCCGCGCGAGCGCAGCTCGGTGCTTTCGACGGCGCGGCGCCATTTGCGGGCGCTCTCCTTCCCGCAAATCGAAGGGTCCTTGCAGGGGCAAAGCATTGATCTTTCCACCCTGAAATCAGGCCGCACAACCATCTATCTGTGCCTTCCCGGCCGCCACATGGGCACCTGCGGCCGGTGGCTGCGCCTGTTTGTGAACCTTGCCCTGCAAGCCATGGAGCGCACGGCGGGGCTACCCGCCGCCGGTTGCCCCGTGCTGTTCGTCCTCGATGAATTCGCCTCGCTCGGGCACATGCGCCAGATCGAGGACGCGGCGGGGCAGATCGCCGGATTTGGCGTCAAGCTCTGGCCGATTTTGCAGGATTTGGGGCAGCTCAAGTCGCTCTACAAGGAACGCTGGGAAACCTTCATGGGCAACGCCGGAGTGCTCCAGTTCTTTGGCAATAACGACCTGACCACGCTTGAGTGGGTGAGCAAGCGCCTTGGCACGACCACGATCGAGCAGCTTTCCGGTTCCAAGGTCAGCCCCGGCGCGGGGAGAGCCGGGGCCTCGGGGGAGAGCTACGCGCCGCGCACGACCGCGATGATGGAGCCGGATGAGGTCGCCCTTGCGTTCGGGCGCGCCGATCCGCTGCTGCGCCAGCTCATCATCCGCGCGGGATACGCCCCGATGATCTTGCAGCGCGCCTATTACGACAAGCACCGCGCCTTCGCGGGCCTCGCGCCATGACGGCGAACCTGGGAACGCGGATCAGCACGGCGGCGGATTTTCCGAGGGTCGCGGTTTACGCACGGGCGGAGCCGACCGGAGTGGTGCATACGGTGGCTTTCTCGAATCCGGAGTTTGGCACCAACGGACGGCGGACCGTCGGCGGCGCGTTGGCGCTGCCGGCCACGGTGTTTGCCATCGTTGCCGTGGTCACGGTTCCCTTTGGGGCGTTCCATGTCAACCAAGGCTGGATGACAGTGGGCTTCATATTCCTGGGCGCGGTTCTGGTGCTCCACTTGACCGGTATCTTTCGCACCTTTCCCCCGTACTCTTACCGGATCACGGTCGAGCTTGATTTCGGGCGCGACCGGATCACCGTCAAACGCAACGGACGGCGCCTTGTCCAGCGCGCGCTGTCGGCGCTGCATAATCTTACGGTCGAGGATCATCCGGACGCGGAATTCTCGCGGCGCAACCGCGAACTGCGCGGCGAAAAGCGCCTGAGCAACAACGAAAAGCAGCACTGCCTGTTTGGGTGGTTCGGCGGCGGCGGCGCCGAACAGGTCGCGCTCGTCACGCGAATGGAGTGGCCGAACCGGAATTCGCTGTATGAGGTCCGGCAGGCGATCCTGTGGGCGATCGAGAAGTCGGCGGGACAGGCGGCGCAGGAATTCGAAACCGAAGGGCGGGGCATCAAGCCTCCGCTCGATTGATGGGCAATGCCATGGCTGAAACGGCGAAAAGCGAGGCGGGCAACAAGGCGGCGGTGATCGAGGCTCTGGCGCGCCTGCCGGACAAGGACCTGCAAGAGGTTCTGGACAAAGGCCGGGAGCTGCTCAAGGAGCGCGAGAAAGAGCGGCGGCGCGGCGCGCTGCGCGAGATTCAGCGCCTTGCGAAGGAGCACGGCATCAAGGTCGATTTGAAAGAGCAGCGCAAGCGCGGGCGGCCTGCGAAGGCAAAGGAAGGCTCCTAGGCAAGCGCTCCGGTACAGCCCCGGCCTCCGAAAGGAAGGGTTCGATGGCCATTCGACGCATCTTCGCGGAGCGGCGGCACGGAACCTCGCGGATTTTCGTCGCTTTCGAGGTCGATTCCGAAGCATGGGCGAACATGCAGCGCTCGGCGAAGGACGGCGGCTTCGCGGACACGCTCGACTACGTGGCGAAAAAGTTGTGCAAGGCGTTCGAGGGCGATGCGCCGAAGACAGAAAACACGCAACCGGCCCCATGGAACGCAAAATCCATCGTGGCGCGAAGCCGCAAGGGCGGGCCGGCCAGGATCGTTTTCAGGATCGAACCGGAAATGTGGGCGGGCATGCACCGTTCGGCGGATAACGCCGCGCATCCTGACGTGCTCGACTACATGGCAGGCCGGCTCAACGTGGAGTTCCTTGACGATGAGCCGATCCGGGAAGCAGGTCCTCCGACACCCGGCGACATGGACGATGACTTGCCGTTCTGACAGGGCGGTGCGCTACGCGCCGTGCTCGTCGGCGGCGCTCTTGTAGGGATACAGCGTCCACTCGCCCTTGCGGTTGATGCGCACTTCCTGGCCGTTCTCATCGATCATCGTCAGGTAAACCGTCACCCATTTGAATCGGTAACCGTCAAAGGGCGCGAGCCTGTGGGCGATGTCGAAAAGGCCCTGGCGCAGCTCCGCCATCGAAAGCGGCGCGCCGTCCTTGCCGCGCAGCTTGATCTTGAAGGCGGCGCTCGGCGGCTTGACCGGCGGGCCTTCATTGGGCGGCGCGGATGTGCTTCGGGGAATTTTGATCCGGGGCATGAAGCAATGGTTGCAAGGAGAAGGCTTGCGACAAAGAAAAAGCAGACAAACGGCCACTTTTTCATGTGGACAAGTAATGACTGCGCCGATGGAAGAGGGCGGCCGGCAACCTATCTGGGTGGTCATGCCGCGTTGACATTGGCCGCGCTGACCTGAGGTCACAATCTGTGACCTTCAAGACCCGTCACTCTGCCTTGAGATGGCGAATTTGATCTTGCACGGCCTCTACCTGGCTTTTGAGAAGGTGCAGTTCGCGGTTCTGTAAATCGCCATCCAGAAAGAAGCCGCTGAGGTGGCAGTCGATGAGCCTGCCTCGATTTTCTATCTGGCGAATACGTTGGTGAAGCTCGGCGAGTTCGAACTCCATGCGATCGAGGAGCCTGGCGGGAGGGCGATGGGTGGTGTCAGTCATACGGCGGATCAATCCTCGTCCTTGGGCCAGATATACCCAATGGGTTTCTTCTTGACCGCAGGCGGCCCTATAAGTTTCTTGACGTAATCGTACAGGACGGCGATGTCGTGGTCGTGCTCTTTGAGTTTCCGGACAACATCGGGCTGAGTTGCAAGAAATTCCCGCATCCTGACAAAAGCCCGCATGATCGCGATGTTGACCTGAACGGCCCGCTTGCTGCGCAAAACGCTCGAAAGCATTGCCACGCCTTGTTCAGTGAAGGCGTAGGGGGAGCGCCGAAGACCCATCTTGGCGGCTGGATTGGACATCACAATCTGTGATCTCCAATGTTCCAGCTCCGCTTTGCTGAGCTGGAACATGAAATCATCAGGGAACCTGTCCAGGTTGCGTTTGACAGCTTGAACCAATGCGCGCGTCTCGACGCCGTACAAATCGGCCAAATCCGCATCGAGCATGACTTTCTGTTCGCGGATCAGGCAGATTTTCGCTGCAATACGTTCGATTGGAATGGTAGCCACAGATTTGCCCATCATGCGATGATTGCAGCGCGACCGGCACCGACAAAGAAAAAGCGGCCGTGGGGCCGCTTTTTCATGTGGACAAATGGAGGGGCGCTTACGCGCCCGCTCCGTCCTTGGCCTGCTCTTCATCGGCCGTCGGTTCCCGCAGAACGATGCGACCGCCGCTCACCGGCGTCAGCTCCAACTGGAGCGTCAGGCCCTTGCCGTCCTCGTGATCCCAGGCGGCGCCGATGCGGGTCCAGAAGGACTTCTCGCCTCGCTCGGCCACATGGTAGGCGATCAGCGCCGGGGGCTGCGTCTCGCGGGTCTTTTCCTTGCGGTTGTAGTTGCGGTTACGTGTGCTCATGGTCTTCTCCTTTTCATGTTCGAGGGTAATTCCTCGATACGCCCACCGATTCGACCGGGCGGAGAAGCGGACGGATCACGGCTGCTGTCCGGGGTGGGGAATCACCCGGCCTGCACAAGGCGAAGACGCGGA
The DNA here is from genome assembly GCA_964475035.1 of uncultured Opitutaceae bacterium. Classification (GTDB taxonomy): domain Bacteria; phylum Verrucomicrobiota; class Verrucomicrobiia; order Opitutales; family Opitutaceae; genus Didemnitutus. The sequence continues at coordinate 15,703 of CAYYVB010000010.1, forward strand.
AGGTTGGGGATACCCCGGCAGCACTCCCGCAGGGAGCGGGGCCTTGAAACGGGCGCGCGCTCGGTCAGGTGTCGGCGTGAGAGTCGAGGAAGAAACCCGGTGAAAAGGGCGGGAAGACCAGACACGCGCCTTGCCAACGCAACGCCGCAAGGAAGCCGCGTCGGATCAGCCGAGCGCACTGTTATTCTCGCCGTGCCTGTGGCCGATGAGGCGACCTTGGGAAGCGGAAGCCGCACGAGAAGCCGCAGGATCGCGGAAAGGACGGCAGGGGCCACACCGAAACAGGTTCTGTCTTGCCGGTGAGCGGCGATCACGCCGCCTTCCGCAGGGAACTTTCGCGGCTCTTGTGGCAGGCCAGGAACGGCGGGCCTCAAGGTGCGCCCGCCGCTTGCGGACGATACGGCGGCTTCACGGCTCGCAGCTTGCCCTTGAGGTCGCGCGCAACATGGGCGGCAATGACTTTGGCGGCGAATTCATCCGGCAGCAGCCCCGGCACCGGCTCGGCGTGAATGCCGAGAAAGCTGCGGTAGCCGGTCTCGCTCAGGAACGGCTTGTCGTAGTCAACGGCGTGGGCGGCAAAGCCCGGCCAGTAGCAAAAGCTGCTGCCGATGCCGGACATGCCTTCGATCTCGATGCGCACGCGCATGGTGCCGACTGTGATGACGAATTCGCCGACCTGGCCCCAGAGCGGGAGCGTGCCGGCGGGCGCTGCGGCTTCGCGGGCCAGCACATACCCCGGCGCATCGTCATGGGCGAGGATGCCGCTATCGCCGCCGTTAAGGCGTAGCGCGAGGAGATCGGCCTCGCGGCGCAGGCGCATGGCTTCATCAACGTTCGCCGCCAGCATCGCGGCATGATGCTGGCGGATCAGCAGACGATAGAAGGGGACCGCCTCATCCATCGTGCCGGGCAAGTGCGAGGTTTGCCGGTCGAGTTCGCGCGCGCGGTTATCCTCATCGGCGGAGCGCAGCAGCGCATCGAAGCCGAGCTGACCTTCGGCGTGGCGGGTCATGACACGCCTCCCGCCAGTGCAGCCGCTGCCTTCGCAAGCGCCTGTTCATCCTCGGTAATGGCTTCCGCCACACGCGCGGCGTGGGCGTAAACCGACAGCGGATGTGTTGCCGTGAAATGCAAGTCGCGCTCGATCGGCAAGCCCAGCTTGCCGCGCACGGATGCAAGCTCGGCAAGGCTGACGTAGCCAAGCTCGGGATAGCCCATGCCAAGATCGCACAGGCCAAAGGCGATGTACGGCTCCTGCGGATCAAGTTCGGTGAGCAGCCAGGTGCAGCCAGCATCCGGCGTAAAGAGCTTCACCACGGGTGGGAAGTCTTCTCCGCGAAGATCGTTCTCGCGCACCTGCCGGGTACGGCCGTTGCGCAGCAATCGCTCGCGGATGTCGTTGGTCAAGAGTTTCATGTTCGTCTCCTTTCGCTGAGGGTTTTCCTCAAGACGCGAAAGAAGAGAGCCGGGCGGACAAGCCAGCCGGTCACCTGACAAGGGGAATGCGCTACACGGATACTTGGAGCGGGCCGCGCATTGACCGGACGGCGCGCACGGCTAGCGTCGCGTCAATGATTGAGGAAACCCGCGAAAGGAGGTGACGAACGTGATCGCCGCACGAACGTCTGCGGCGCGTTCGCTATGGAAAATGGGCGGGATGAACGCGGCGGAAAGAGCCAACTTCCCGTTGGGTGATAATGTATCTTATAACAAAAGGAAAATTCACGGCGTGTCGTGCGAAGTCTCAAGAGCCAGCGTAGATGATGTAGTTTAGAACGATCGTGGGTTGAACATTGGGATGGGCGTTGCCTGAGCCTGCGGAGCCGATGGTAGGGGTAAGGGGCATCATGTCTATAGCGTCGTTAGCTGGAATTACGTTATTTGATCCGGCGTTCCCTGTGCCGCTAGGAGCAACATTACTGATTGAGTGTGAGTGCGACGGCATTTGTGCCGTTGTCAAAGTGTGCCGATCGACACCCCCCGCTGCGCCGAGGGTTGTCCCATTTATGCCGGGATTGCCGGTGCCGCTGTTTGTCAGGCGCGATGCAGCCGTACCACCCATATCGTCGTCGCCCGCAACGGTGCGGCCACGCAGGTCGGGCAAGTTGAACGTGGTTGAACCGTCGCCCGCGCCATACGTCGTGCCTATTGCTGTGAAAAGTGCTGCATATGTCGCGCGGCTGACCGCTTGGCCATAGCACAGTAACCATCCGCTCGGAGCGCTTGACCCTGCATATGACACCACGGCACCCACAGGGGTGCCGGCTTGCATGTTGGTCCACGAGCCTGCGGTTTGGCAGACCTCGAACGTGTCGGTGGCGCTGTTGTAGCGGAAAGCGCCTTCGGAGGCGGCGGCGCAGGCCTGCGCGTCGTAGGCGATCTTGAGCGCACCTTCGACTTCAAATGCCGTATCGGCGACAAGGTTTGTTGCCGGTACGCGCGGGTCGATCACCATCTTGCCGCCGAACAGGCCCATGGTGTTCGCAGCGCTCATGACCACGCCGCCATCCTGGTCACCCATGAAGATGCCCAGAGACTGAATACCCGTTACCTGCGGCCTGGTTGTGATCGTTACGGCGTTATCGACAAGGCCCAAGGCCATCGAACCATCGCCAAGGCCGTTGCCCGCAGTTCCGTTGCCTGCCGTAACGTCGCGGCCCAAAGCCAAGGAGTCGATGCCGGTGGCGATCGAGTTATGACCTATGGCAAAGGAGTAATCGCCGTTGCCAGTGGTACCCTGGCCGATGGCGTAGGAGTACTGCCCGTTGACTGTTGCGTTGTCTCCCAAAGCATAGGCATAGCTGCTGTAAGATTTAGCGAGCCGGCCAATCGCAACACTGCCGTAGTTGGTCGCCCACGCGTTCCAACCCATGCCGATACTGGTGTGGCCGACGTTATTCCAATCCCATGCAGTCGGATCAAAATTGTCAACACCACCAACGCGAAACGCGCCGCTCTTGCCGGGAACGAAAACCATGCGGTTTCCTTGCCCGGTCGCTGAAAAATAATCATTGCTGTTGCCGCCAGTTACAACCAGAACGCCGACCGATGAGTATGTCAGGCCGGAACTGGCAAAAAACACACCGCCGGAGTTGAACTGAATCTGCCTGTCGGAGCCGGCTGGCGTGCCGCCGAGCGCGGTCCAAGCGGTGCCATTGCAAAAGTTCCAGGTGTCTGTGGCGCTGTTGAAGCGCATGGCGCCGTCGCGCGCCGCGTCGCATGTGGCGGTGTCGTAGCCGACTAACACTGAGCCTTCCTTGAATTGGCCGGATACCTCCTGTGCCGATGCGAAGGCACCGCCAAGCAGGACGCTACTAAGACACGCGAAAACAAGAAGGAGGCGATCACCGCGCATTGGCGTCATCCCTTCCGGGCGCCGAATAGCCTTCGGCGCCAATGTCCTTGATCATGCCGACGTAGGTAATGTCTCCCTGAACATGCAGGCCGGCGGCGTCGAAGCGCGCGACCTCGCTGCCATCGATAAGAACACGGATGACGTGAACCTCTGGATTCGCCTCGATCCCCGTAGCTTGATCTTTCGCCTGCGAATGGTGCGAGGTCGCGACGGCAAGAGCGATAACGGAAATACAGAAACTTACTATTGACGTGATATAAAACCGCATGACAATAACCTTCCCTTTCGTAATCTCATAAATAGAATCACGTTATTTGAAAGATGTAAATCTATCCTTTCATTTATAGGCGCGTGTATTTCCCTAATACTGTAGAATATGTTTGCTTTGCCGCTCATGCCGCCGTCCGGCCTCCCGGCCAAAAGGGAAGGCTTCTGTCCGAAAAATTGGGGATAACTAAGCCGTTGATCCGCTTAGGCCCCTGATCGGGCATAAGGGCGGGGCAAAATCGAATCATGAAAATCGGCTACGCGAGGGTATCGACCGAAGAACAGAACCTCGATTTGCAGCGGCACGCTTTGATCGCTGCTGGCTGCGAAACGGTCTATGAGGATGCCGGCGTATCGGGCGCGGCAATGGAGCGGCCGGGCCTCGCGAAAGCGCTCGGGCGAATCAAATCCGGCGACGTGCTGGTGGTGTGGAAGCTCGATCGCCTCAGCCGCTCGCTGCGCCACCTGATCGAGATTATCGACGATCTCGGCAAGGCCGGCGCCGGATTTCAGTGCATTGACGATGACATCAACACGACGACGCCCGGCGGGCGGCTCGTCTTTCAGTTGATGGGAGCGCTCGCCGAATTCGAGCGCGAAATGATCCGCTCCCGTACACGGGCGGGGATGCAGGCCGCCAAACGGCGCGGCGTACATGTGGGGCGGCCGGCGAAACTGACGGCGCACCAGGTTGCCCACGCGCGGGAACTGATCGAGCACGGCGGCAAGACGCGAGCAGAGGTTGCCGCCCTCCTCCGTGTCGCGCCCAAGACGCTGTGGCGGGTGCTGCGTATCGAAGGATAGTCTTTGCTAACGCATTGGCAGTTGTGCCGCTTCTGACGCACTATGGTTGGAGCGCACATTGGGTCTACACGGAGGGGACGGGTTGCCTCGGGGGCCTCGAAATCAGCGCCTGAACCTTTTTCTTTTCAAGGAGGGCACAACGCGAGCGCAGGTCCTGCGCGATGATGTGGGCCAATTGTCGGTTGCGCCCATTTCGGCGGGCTTCGATTTTGAAGGGGAAGTCATCACCAAAGGCACCCCTCCTAATCCGCCGCGCTGGCGCCAGTTCGTCCAGTCAGGCACCCAGCAGCAGCTAGGCCCGCTCCTGAATCAAAGCGCGTCGTGTCTGATTGTCCTGTCGGCGCACAACCGTTTTTTCGCGGTGGCATTCGGCTTCGCGCGGCACTGGATTGACGATGCCCGGATCGTTCGTCGCTTTGGAATGATCGTCACACTAAATACCGTTCACCCGGACCGAATCCGGAGTGTCGATCGGGAAGAGTTCGAAACAATTCAGAGAAAAACGCGGAGTCAGACCTCCGTCAGCTCCAGCATGGAAAATTTCGGGCTGAACGTGCAGCGTGACTTGGTTCGGTCCGTGACCGGGCAACCCGAAGATCAGGCTTTCGCGCGCCACGTCACCGGAGCCGACAATCTCATCATCAGCGCGCCGATTACATTCGACCAGCTCGGGCGCAAATGCGGCGAAGCGCTTCATCACTACGGGCGCGATGCGTACCGCGCGAGATATGGCTGGATAGACAACTTTGTGCGCGTAACCGACCCGGCCCTCTTGGGCGACCTGGATGCGGCGTTGGTGGCCACGCTACGCACCGGGGCGCCGGAAAATGCCTTCCTCACCCCTCGCGACACGCTCGATACCCAAGAGCATCGCGGCTTCCGTTATCCGTATCAGAAACGGGGAACCGACCTTTATCCGGACCTGCGGATGGAGGAGTTCCTCGGCCGGATCGATCCGGCAACGATAACGCTGGAGAGCCTCAACCAGTGGCGGATTCGGGAGTACACGGCGGATGATGACACTCCTTCGCGGGAATTCCGCGTGTACGACGCAATCGTTTATGAAATTGCGCGCGGCGACAAACTGTTCGCGCTTTCACTCGGCGAGTGGTTCGAGATTGCGCAAGACCACGTGGCGGCGGTGAATGGCGAGCTGACGCGAATCCCGGACCATGAAAACCTGGTCATGGCCGATGCGCAGCAAGGGGAGACGGAAGGCGAGTATAACGAGCGCGCCGCGAACGACAGCGGCGGACAGCTTGCCCTCTTCGATGCAAGACCTGTGCGCTATGGCGGCGGTCGCAGCTCGATAGAGGTTTGCGATTTGCTTTCGGCGGACCGCAATTTCATCCACGTAAAGGCAAAGACCAAATCCTCCACATTGAGTCACCTGTTCGCCCAGGGCCTCAACTCCGCGCAGGCTTTCAGGGACGCGCGGTTTCGGGAGCTGGCCATCGCCGCTTGCCCCGATAGTCATAGGTTCGTTTTCGAGGGCGAGCCTCGGATCAGCGATCACACCGTGACATTCGCAATCATCACCCAGGCACCCGGCGACCTGCGTGGCGCGCTGCCCTTCTTCAGCAAGCAAAGCCTGGCGAATGCCGCGCGGGAGCTGTTCAACATGGGCTATCGGGTCCGGCTGAAGAAAATCTCGGTGGATGCTGGCGACGCATAGGCAGAAACAACAAAGTAGCGAGCGTCTGCCACTCTTCCATGTGACGCGGCGGGGATCACTCCGCCGCGTCGCGTAGCAAGGCCAGCAAGGTCGGCTCGCGGTAGCGGCCCGATGCGGTGCGCTCGGCGGTCGGGCGCGTGTCATCCTTCATTGGGAACAATGCCGGCTGCTGCGGGTGCGCCGCTCTCCACGCTTCAAGCTGCGCGCGTCGCTGTTCGCAAAGGGCGCGCCAGGAATAGGCGCGCCCCTCTAACATGATGGTGTCGGGGGCCTTCACGCTGCGGCCTCCGTCTGCTGCTTCGGCTGCAAGGCGTTCAGGAAATCGGCGGCGCGCTGCGCATGCGATGCGGCGGTGAAGATGGCGCGCTTGTCGTTCTTGAGCACCTTGAGCCATGAGGCGATATAGGCGGCGTGATCCGCGCGCGGCTCGGGCGTCAATCCAAGATCGGCGCACAGGAACGCGGAACCGAGTTCGGCGACAAGCTCCTCGACCGCGTAGCCTTCATCGCCAAAGCGCTTGCGCCCGAAATCGCGGGCAAGGCGCTTTTCATGACGAGTCCAGTGCGTGCATTCATGCGCCAGCGTCGCGTAATAGGATTCCGCGTCGCGGAAGCTCTCGAAGGGCGGCATCTGCACGTGATCGCTGCCGATGGCATAGAACGCCATATTGCCGCCGTGCCGAATGTCGGCGCGGGTCGCGGCAAAGAACGCCTCCGCCTTTTCGATGCGCTGCACGGGATCGAGCGCGGGTGCCGCCGTTGCGTGGTAGTGCGCGGGCAAGCCGTCGATCTGCTCGACGTTGAACACGGTATATCCCTTCATAAAGGGAATCTGCCGCTCCACGTCCTGGCCGGTCGCGTCGTCCGTCTCGGTCTTGGTGAAGCGGTCGGCGTAAACGACAAGGGAACCGTGCTCGCCCTTGCGCACATGGGCGCCGAGTTCCTGCGCCTGCTTGAAGGTCATCCAGATCGGCGCGGCGTAGCCTTTCGCGACGGCGTCGGACCAAAGCATAAGCACGTTGATTCCGCTGTAGGGCTGGCCGTTGTGCCGCAACGGGCGCGCGATCCTGCCGGCGGCGTGCTCCGCGTTCCACGGCTTGAACCATGGACGGGTGCCCTGCTCCAGCTCCGCCACAATGCGGCTGGTGATGCGGGTGTAAACGTCTGTTTTGTCCGTAGTCATTGCCCTGCCCTCCTTGGCTTGCGGGTTGCGCGCTGCTGCAACCCGACTAGCCACCCGGCAATGAGGGGGAGAGGCCGTCACAGGCCGAAGGCGGGGTGAGGGGGATCACCCGTCTTGGCAGGGAGCCTTGCGACCGAAAGACGGGGATACGCCCCGCCGAAGCCTGACCACTTTCACGTGGTCAGGTTGCCTTGACGGCCCAGGGGACGCAGTCCCCACTTCAAGGAAAAAGAATGCGCGGCGCTCGCGCCGCGACCGAGTCAGGCGGCTTCAGCCGCCGTCATGCGCGACGGATCGTTACCCGAAGGGCCAAGACCTGAACCACTCGCGAGTGGTCAGGGCTTGGGGAACGCCACGTAGTGGCGTGAGTAGAGCCGGGTCTGCCGCAGGCAGACGCGCCCTACGAAACTTGAAAGAGAGTGAGTGCCAGGGAAAAAAGGAACCCCGTATTCGCCCCCTTTGCAAGGGGTCGAAGTCCACCGCAGCAGCCCATCACTCCGTCGGAACCTTGGAAGAGAATTATGGCTTGCTGGCCTTGGTTGGTTTCCTGGTGGATGTCGGATGTGGCGCAGGTTGAGGGGCTGCCTTCGTTGCAACCCTGCTGGTCCAATATTCCTTGAACTGCGGCCCCTTCGAGTCCGGAGGCTTCCTGGGGCGGCCTACAAGCAAGGGAACCGGCGCCGGTATATCGGGGCCGATGATGATGGCCTCGCCGGGCGCAAGCGTCGGAATAAACGTCGCAGCGTCGCGGTCAAGATCACCGCAAGCCTTTTCGACGGTTTCGCGATCATTGTCGTTCGTAAGCCGGTGAACGATGAGAGTGCCCAACTGACTGAGGACATCGGTCGGAATATCACGCGGGCGCTGCGTCGCAAGCGTGCAGCTCAAACCGTACTTGCGCCCCTCCTTTGCAATCAGGCCAAAAGCGTCGAGCTGAACGCTCGCGTACTCGTCGCCGACCGTGCGGCCCAGGAACTGGTGCGCCTCGTCCAGAAAAACGATCATGGGCTTGTCGCGGAACACCCCGTGCCGCGCCCGGTCGAGGAGATAGCGCCCAATGATGTTCAACAGGATTTCCCGCGTGTGATGTTCGAATCGGACGTTCCTGAACGAGATTCGAACGATGTCATCATCCTCGCTGGAGAAGAATCGGTCGAGAACACCAACCAATGACGTGCCGGCGGTCTGAAAGACACAGGCCAGCTCAGGTGAATGGATCATGGTGCGGATACGGGAAACGAGAGCTTCGCAGTAGCTGTGAGAGTTGTTCTCCACATCGCCCCAATTGCCAGGCGTGTTTCTGTCCGTGGACCACACGCACTCATTCTGAAGCTGGTCGGGCAGCTTGAAGACGTCGAATTCGCAGAAGGAGCTGTTGATTTGTTGCTTGTAGGTATCGAGTGCGGTGAAGAAAGGCGCCCTCGCCTTGAGTCGCTTCACCACGATTCCGTCAGAAACCGTCACGTTTTGAATTGCAGCGCCGCCGGCGGCGCTGACCAGCTTGAGGCTCTTTATAGCATCGCGCAATTTCGGCCCCTGGCTCTGGCCTGACGGCCGGAACAGGGTAAAAAGATCGTCCTCCGTCATCGCTTGATAGGGAAAATGGACGATCGCTGCGGAGCTTTCCGCCTGATTGAAGGTGTAATGCTTCGCGATCGCCGGCACTTCGGCGAACTCCCCGGTGGGATCAAATAGAATTGCTCTGCCGCCGCTCGCCTTGATCTGGTCGAGCAATGTGGCAATAGTCCAGCTCTTGCCGCCGCCAGTCGCGCCAAGCACGCCGCAGTGGCGGCCAAATATCTTCTCTGCGGACAGTCTGATTGCGACCCCGCCGTCGGCGTTCAGCGCTCCCAATCCAAGAGTCACATCGCCAGGCGCGTTGGTGGTGTTGGCGACCAGCTCGGCAAAGAGACCTCCTGCGGCGAGATAAACGCCGTCGCCGACGCGAGGGTGAGTCTTCAATCCACGTTGCAGATTTTGGGCGCTCTGGCTGACGGTCGCCAGCAATTGAATTCGGCCGATCGGATGCGGTTCGGGTGGTGTTCCAAGTGCTGGCTCCACGGTCAGGCGTTCGGCGTCGGGTATTCGCACGTCGATAATGCGGCCAAGGAGCTTGTAGTTCTCACAGTCGATGAATACGAAGTCGCCGACGGCGCCGCGAGCAAGGCGGCGGCGCTCGGGGCGGGCTGTTGCCTGTGGCAGGTTCGCCTGGGCAGATGCCGCGCCGACCTGCGTGATGGTCCCGATATAGTGGTCCGGATCAACAAGGCCGCGAGTGGTCATGGCGGCGGTTTCTTGTCCGGGGGGGGCGCTGCGTCGCGCAGCGCCTTGACGCGCGCGGCGTGCCGCTCCCGCTCTGTTTCAGCTACAAGGTCCGGTAGCGCAAGCGCTAAATCCTCAAAGCGTCCGTGAAGCAGCAAGACTCTTTGGTCGCCAGTGTTTGCCAGGCGGATTAGCCTCCGGTGGAACAGATTTGACGGCGCCGCGGTCGGAGAGATTGTTACGGGATCATCCTTGACTTGCTCGTCTGTGAGAAGCGCGGGATCGCAGACCACGAGGCGGAAATTCATGTTGCTTTCAAGCGCCGCGACGATCGGCTGGGCGATGTGGCTGTCGTTGAAACTAAAGCCTGCAACAAAGAGGGTTGTATCAGGCTCGCGCAAGGCAGTCTGAAAGGCCGCCATCAGGTCGAGATAAGGCGGCTCGAAAGCCTCCTGATACTTGCTGTCGCGCGGATAGATCAGCACAGGCTCGCCCTCGTTTCCCCGCGATCGGACGATGTCCGTTGAGGTGCGCCGCCAATCGAGGGAGCCATGCAGCTTGTAGAGCTGAAAGACGCTGTCGAGATAGTCCGGCGCATCCTTGCCGCCGTCGCGGCGCACAATGTCGAGAGCGAAATGGGAGCGGTCATAGACCGGCGGCGCGGCATGGGAGAACCCGTCGACAACGACGAAACGCTGGCGCCGGGCAGCATACTCGAAGCAAAGATCGTAATTGGCCGTGAATATCTTGGCACGCGGTTTGCGGATGCCTCGGCGCGCGAATTTCCTTAGCACAGAATCATGTGCGGCCACGTCCGTTTCGCCGTCAACGAAATCCACGCGCGCGAGGATTGCCGCCTCAGCCGTCTTAATAAAATCGGAAATGGCTTTGCCATCGCCGTCCGCTGCCCCGTAAAGCGCAACATAGAGCTTGCACTGTGTCAGCAGCTTCTCAATATCGGTTATCGTCGCCCCATTGGGGATCTTCTGGATCACGGCGTCGAACTGCGCTGCCCCGACCTTTGCCTTTACTGCATCCCATAGATCGCGCAAGCCCGGCGCGCTTGTCTCTTTCAGCTTGGTGGTCGCCCCATTCCTGGCGCAGAACGACGATCCTGCCCCGGTAAGGAGCAGGACATTCGTTGAATTCAGCCCGTCGATCAGGAAACTTTCCAGCCGCTGAGCGCAGCCGGTTTCGGTCACGCTCTTGCTGGCTTCGTCGATCTGATCCGAAAAGCGCCGCCAGGTGTTCGGCGTTTCGAACATGCGAAGATTCTCTCTGGCAGCGGGGCGGTTTTCCCAATGTGGCATGGCGTCCTCTACTCCGCCGCCACTTCGGCGAACATTTCTCCCTGAGTGACCGGCCGGGCCTCCTTGGGCAGCAGGGCCGCGATCTCGGGAACCGGTACATTTGCGAGTTCCTTCGGCTCCAGCTTGTGAAGCCCGCCGCCGTACACCCGGCCCTCTCCAAGTAGCTGGTCGGGCGTAATCCGGTTCAGCGCTTCCCACACGCGGCGGATCAGGCCGGAGTCCTTGGCCATGGCGCGCGCCAGCGGCGGCGTCGGATACATGGCGAGATAGACATTGGCGACGGTGGCTTGCGAATGATTGAGGATGAAACGGAAGGGGCGTCCGTCCTTCTTATCAGCGCGCCCCATGTAGGTGCAGACGATGGGTGCCGGCGGCCTGTTCTCCTGAACGTACCAGGGCGCGCGGTGGCTGCACAGGTAGGTTTCATGCAGGTGTCTCGCCTTGCCCTCCTCCAGGTAGGCCCACAGCTTGGGGAAGCGCGCCTTGATTTCTTCCTCGGAGAATCGCGGATCGATCAGAAACAGGCGCCGCTCGATGCGCGGCGTGCCGTCGACGTCGACGTCGACTTCATCCGGTACGTAACGCGGTCCGGGAAGAACAGGCCGCAAGACTTCCTTTGGCAGACCGCGCCTTGCGACTTCCTCGGCGCTCAGAATGAAGAAGCTGTTATCGCCGGTCGCGAGGCCGCGCTTGATCTTGAAGAAATCAGCGAGCACGGGTGCGTCGCTCCGTTGCCGGATGCTTGCGGTGGGGAATCGCGTCCACTTGTGCTCGTGGGCGAGCGCTTCGGCGGGGACCGTGCGGGAGATTTTCGGGTCAGCCAGCGTGCCGCCGAACGTAAATTTCACCGCGTGATGGGCCGGCGGCGGTGTATTGCGAAACCAGACCACGGCCGAAGACACAAGGGCGTCGGCGAACTGCACGTCGGACGGATCGAAGCGGTGAATGTGGAGAAGCGTGACCTTCTTGAGAAGGTAGTGTTTGACAGCGCGGCCGTAGTTCACGCCCATGAATTCGCTGGGGATGAGCCAGCCAGCGACTGCACCCGGAGCCATCCAGGCATGCGACAAGCCAAGGAAATAGCAGTACAGGCCTGCAAGTCCGCCGATCTTTCCGCCGCACGCCTGCGCGGTGCGCATCTGTATGCGGGCCTTCTCGCCGTTCTGAATGTGATGGTGCCGCACATAGGGCGGATTGCAGATGATGAGATTGAAGCGGGGCAACGCCTCCCGCTGAGTGAAGTCGGCAAGCTCGATCTTCAAACCGCTGTCTTTCCACAGGCGCTTCGCCGGCACGCCGTAGTGCGGGTCGATTTCGAACCCGAGGGCTTCCGCGATCTGCCGCCTCGGAAACGCCGTTCGCAGCGCTGAAAAGAATGCTCCCGTACCTACCGCCGGATCGAGAAAGTGGACCTTCTCCCCTTCGGGAAGCAGCGTCGCCGCATAGCGCAGAATATCCTGCGCCAGCATGGTCGGCGTTGCGAACTGCCCCAGCCTGTTGCGCTCTTCCTGCGTCTTGTCCGCGTCGAGGTCTGCCTGTATCGCAAGGCGCTTTTTTTCAAGGTCGTGAATGGTTGCGGCCATGCTCAGATTCCAAAAAGGGTGAGGTCGTCGATGCGGTGCTCCCAGACCCAGTCGATGCCCTCGGCGGCCTCGTAACCGAGATACCCGCTGTCGAAGTACCCGCACAGAAAGAGGTTGAAGCTGACCTGGCTACCGTAGGTGCTGCGAAGCTGCGCCATTTTCACGGCCTCTTCCTTGCGCCGCTTGTTCGTGTTGGTGAAATCGCCGGCGGACTTCGCCTCGAAGAAGACGGGGAATTGCCCGGCCTTCGCCGTCTTGGGCATGACCACTGCGTCAATGGGAATGTTCACTGACTTCGTGCCGCCTTCGAGTTTGATCGGCACGTTCATGCGGAAGCTGAACGTGCCCGGCGGCATGTCCCTGAACTTGGTTCCTTCCCCTGCGGGGAGCTGGCGGTAGCCTTTCGCCTCAAGCCACGCCTTGATCGTTGCGAGCTGCCGCTTTTCCTGGGCATTGCGGATGATGGGATTGGCG
>CAYYVB010000011.1:0-17465 GCA_964475035.1 uncultured Opitutaceae bacterium
TGCAGTTCAAGAACTTCATCGCGGCCGAGGATGAGGACCTGGTCCTCGCTGGCACGGGTGGTTTGCTCACGATGCTGACAGCCACCACCGGCATGAACAGCGACCAGGGCGACGCGCACGAAAAGACCTTTGCGGCCATTGCCCTGGCCGAGGCACGCGAGATCAGCGCGGTGTTGCAGACACAGTTCGACAAGCGACTTCTCGCCCAGGAATTTCCCAGCCAGCCGGCGGTCGCCTATTTCGAGCTGGCAGCCCAGGACGAGGAGGACGTGTCCGCTCTGGCGGACCGCGTGCAGAAATTCTTCACGGCCGGCTTGGAGGCCGACCCGGAGGAAGTCAGCGAGAAAGCCGGGATCAAACTCACGCGGAAGGCCGCTTCCCCCGTGGAGATGCCGGCGGTCGGCCAGCCTGGCCAGGAGGAAGCCTTGGCCAACCGTGCCGCGCAGGATGCGGGCCGCGACACTCGCTACATGGCCAACAGCCAGGCCGATCTGACTGATGGCGACATCGCTGCCCTCAAGCCGATCCTGGAGCGCGCTGCCGCCCTGGACGCCATCAAGGACGATGCGGCCTGGGAGAAGGCCCACGCCCAATTCATAGCCGATCTGCCAGCCCTGGAGGAGCAGTGCCTGGGCGATGATGCCACGGCCGCGTTGGAGGCCGCTTTCGACCAGGTCATCGGCACGGCGATGGTCAGCGGAGCCGTTGCCGCCGCCGCGGCCCGTAAACGCGCCCAGAAGCCCGGAGGGGTATCCAGATAGCCTCCTGACCCTCAAAACCGCGCCACAGCGACCTTAAACGGCCCTTAAGCCCTGCCAAAAACACATGGAAACCGAGATTCTGACCCCCTTCCTGAACCGCGCCGGCGATTTTGACCCCGCAGGGTGGTTCCAACTCGTCCCCAAAGGCTCCTTCCCGATCAGCCGGAAGGAGGGCGACACGGTCCGCACCTACCTCCAGGTGGTGGATGACCAGGCCGTCAGCAAGATCGTAGCCGCCTTCGCCAATCGTCGAGCGGCCAATCCTGCCTTCCGGATGCTCGTGGACTTCGAGCACTTCTCCCACGACACCAGCAAGAGCAGCGCCGCCGCCTGCTGGGTCACCGATCTGGAGGCGCGGGCAGACGGCGTCTGGGCGAAGGGCGAATGGAGCGACGAAGGAGAGGCGGCGATCAAGAACCGCCGGTATCGCTACCTCTCGCCGGTCTGGTTTCCGCGCCAGACCCAGCGCATCGATGCGACCCGCTTCCGGCCGGTCGAGGTGAACGACGCGGGACTCACGAACAAGCCCAACCTGGGCGAAGCCCTCCAGCCGTTCTGGAACCGGGCGGAAGATTTTCACGGCCGCGAGGCCATCAACCACAACCAGAACAAGGAAAACGCCATGAAGGATCGTCTGATCCAGTTGTTCAAAATGGATGCGACCGCCACCGAGGACCAGGTCCTCGCCAAGGTGACCGCGTTCATGAATCGGGCGTCCGAAATGGACGCCCTCCAGGGGAAGTTTGACACCCTCACGGGTGAGCACACTGCCCTGAAAAACCGCCACAACACCCTGCTCACGTCTGCCGTCGATAAGACGCTCGCCGAGTTCAAGGGCGTTATCACTGAGGAGTCGAAAGACGCCTGGAAGAACCGCCTCACGGCCGACTTCGACGGCACCGTCACGCTGCTCAAGGGCATCAAGGCCCCGGCCGGCGACGGCAAGAAGAAGCCGGTTCACAAGGACGGCAAGGCCACCGACACCACCGTCGACGGTGGGGAGGAGGAGGGCAACGCCTTCCTTAACCGCGCCACCGAGGTCGCAAAGGAGCGGAAAATCTCCGAGCCCGAAGCCCAGGTGATCGTGGCCCGTGAAAACCCGGACCTCTACGAGGCCTACCGGAAACAGCTCCTCGGCATCGAATCCTGACCGCAACCCTCAACCCATCCCAACATGAGAACCATCATCGAAGGCAACACGGTCAGCTTCGCCGAGGAAGTCGCCGGCGCGCTCGCCGACAAGGTCAACTACGCGGTGGAGATCACCGCGAACGGCAAAATCCAGCTCGCCAACGCGGGCAACTGCGGCCTCGAACCGAACCTCCTGGTGCTCCCGCGCGCGGTCTTCACCAAGATCAAGCGCCTCGCCGAGTTCATCGAGCTGATCAAATACACGCAGAAGGGCGTGGCGACGGAGGAACTCCTCGCCGAACTCTTCGGCATCGATCAGGTCGTCGTCGCCGGCGGCATCGAGAACAAGGCCAACGAGGGCCAGGCCGTGAATCCCGGCCAAATCTGGGGCGACAACGTCGTGCTCGCGCACGTCGATCCCTCGCAGGACCTGAAGGCGCCGAACTACGGCCGCACCTTCGCCTGGACCGGCGAGACCGGCGGCGGCGACAACCTCGCCGTGGTCGAGAGCTACCGCGAGGAGACGAAGCGCTCCGACATCCACCGCGCTCGCCACGACGTGGACGAGAAGGTCACGGGTGCCGAGTGCTCCTACCTCCTCAGCGACGTGCTCACCTGAGCCTGAACCCTCAACCCACAACGACCATGCCCAAAGTCATCATCACGGACCCGAAAGGGTTCTTCTTCAACCGGGTGACGCACGCCAAGGACGCGGAGATCGAAATCCCCGCCGGTGCGCGCCTCGATGCCGCTCTCCACTTCAAGCAGGTGGAGATCGTCAAGGACAAGCCGGCCAAGCCGGCGAAGCCCGAGAAGGAGTAACCTGGTCGGCTCTTCGAGCCCCGGCTCCGGCCGGGGCTCCATAGAGCCCATCATCACCATGCCCGTCTCCTGGATCACCCTCACTGTTGCGCAGCTCGACACCGCCAAGGCCGCCGCCCTGGTGGACGCGCTGCAATCGGCCGCGCTTGGCGTCGGCCAGGCCGATCCGCTGCCCGAGATCATCGCCAGCGTGACGGCGCGCATCCGCATGGAGATCGCGGCCGGTGGCCGGACGGTGCTCGACGCCGATGCGTCGAAGCTGCCCCCGAGCCTGAAGAGTCTCGGTCTCCGCATGGTCCTGCGCGAGGGCCAGAGCCGTCTCAACGCCGCCGGCGCGCTTCCCTTGGCCGACGACGAGAAAGAAGAGTGGCGCCAGGACGTGCGCTTCCTGGAGCGTATCGCCAAGGGCGAGATCACCGTCGAGGCGAGCGACAACCCGGAAGCGACGCCAGTCGTCCAGGCTGCGGTGGCGAGCCCGATGATCAGCGCGCGCGAGCGCACCTACACGCGCGACAACCAGGACGGAGCATGACCATGTTCGAGGAAATCGATCACGAACTCCCGAAGCCGCGGCCGGTCGTCGCCTGGGCCGGCGGCAAGCAGAAGCTGCTGCAGCACATCCTGCCGCTCATCCCGGAGCACACCAGCTATGTCGAGGTTTTCGGCGGCAGCCTCGCCGTGTTCCTCGCGAAGAAGCCGAGCGCGCACGAAGTCATCAACGACTTCAACGGCGACCTCGTATCGTTCTACCGCTGCTGCAAATACCACCGCGACGCGCTTCTGGACGAATTGGATCTCGTGCTCAACTCGCGCCGCGACTTCGAGGACTACTGCGCGCAGGCCGGTTTGACGGAGATCCAACGCGCGGCGCGCTGGTTCCTGCGCAACAAGCTCAGTTTCGGCGGCCACGGCGAGCACTTCGCCATCCAGCGCACGCACGGCCTCACGTCGCGCTCGCAGCGGATGATGGCGATCCAGTCGCTCAATCGTCGCCTCGACCGGACCACCATCGAGGGCAAGCCCTGGGAATACATTTTCAAATTCTACGATCACCCCGAGGCGCTGTTCTTCCTCGATCCGCCGTATCCCGAGGCCGGCGGCAAACTCTACAGCGGCTGGGACGAGGTGACCGTGGAGCGCTTCTGCACGGCCGTGAAGAAGCTCCGCGCGCAATGGGTCTTCACGTTCAAGGACTGCGACCAGGTCCGCGAACTGATGGCCGGCTACTCGTTCAAGACGATCAACCGCGCGCGCGGCATCGCCAACAACCACGGCGCGAAGAAGGCCGCGCGCTACATCGAGATCGTCATCACCAGCGAGCGCGACACGCGCCGCGAACTCCGGAAGGGGAAGACGGCATGAACACGCCCCTCGAAGAACAGTATCGCGCGCTCCTGGAGAAGCTCCTCAAGCACCGGGCGAAGACGGCCGGCATCCGCGAGAGCTATCAGCGCGCGGCCGAAAATGCCGAGCTGCCGCACGGCGTGCGCATGGGCAGCCGTTCCAAGGCCAAGGTCCTGGGCGCGCAGCTCCAGGCGCTCGACTTCATCCTCGCGCGGAACAAGCGCGAGATCGCCGCGTTCGGCCTCGATGCCGGCGCCCAGGAGCAGGGAGGGACCGCGTCGTGATGTTCGCCGCGCCCATGCCGTTCAAGGATGCGCTCGACCAGGCGCAGGCGAAGACGCTGCTGCCCACGTCGCTCGGCACGCGCGATCTCCAGAAGCTCTCCGTGGACATCCGCGAGCGCGCGCGCTTCTCCGCCAAGGTCCGCCTGGTCGAGCATCTGTCCGTGATCGATGACGGCGTGAACGACATGGCGGCCGGCCAGATCGATCTCGCGAGCGCGCGTCTGCGCGTGAAGCAGTTCCTGGTCCGCACCGGCTACAAGGCGCCGGAGGGCAAGGAGGGCGGCCTCCAGGACTTCTCCAGCGACAAGCGCATCAACCTGCAGCTCCTCACGAACGTGCAGCAGGCGCAGGGCTATGGCTGGTGGAAGCAAGGCCAGGACCCGGACATCCTGGACGCCTATCCGGCGCAGGAATTTCTCCGCGTCGAAGCGCGCCTCAATCCGCGCAACGACTGGAAGGATCGCTGGGACTATGCGCGCCTCACCACGTCCACGCGCGGCGCCACGGCCGGGAAGTCCGGCCGCATGGTCGCGCTCAAGAATCACCCGATCTGGGTGAAGCTCTCCCGCTTCGGCACGCCCTACGAGCCGTTCGACTTCAACAGCGGCATGGGCGTCGAGGACGTGTCCCGCGAGGACGCGATGGCGCTCGGCGTCATCGACCGCGACACGCAGATTTTTCCGCAGGAGCGGCCGTTCAACGCGGACCTGCAGGCGACGCCCGACGTGCGCAGCGAGAAGTTGCGCTCGCTCCTCGAGCAGAGTGGCTCCGGCCGCTTCACGCGCGACGGCGTGTTCGTCGCGAATCAGAAAAAAGGAGGCGGCTGACCATGCCAGGCGGCGTCACCATCGTCACGACGGTCGAGGACCAGGCCACGCCGATGTTCCAGCGGCTCGGCGCGGCCGTGCAGCGGCCCGATATCCGCCGCGTGATGGGCCGCGCGATCGCGACGCGGCTGCGGAAGCATTTTTCGCAGCTCGACGCGGAGCGGCCCAACAAGCTCGGCGGCACGCGCACGCATTTCTACGGCCAGGCGCGGCGCGGCGTGCAGCAGCCCGATCTGACCGGCGACGGCGTGAAGGTGGCGATCAACAACGTCGGCATCGCGCAGCGCTACTTCGGCGGCGACATCACGCCGAAGGTCGCGAAGTGGCTCACGCTGCCGGTCCACCCGGAAGCCTACGGCCACCGCGCCCGCGAGTTCGGCGATCTGGATTTCGTCCCGCTCGACGGCCAGCGCCGTGCGATGCTCGTGCGCTCCAGCCCCGATTCACCGAGCGGCATCGGCGAAGTCTTCTTCCTCCTGGTGAAGCGCGTCCACCAGGAGCCGGACCCGACCGTGCTCCCATCGTCGGAAGACCTGCAGGGCGAAGCGCTCCAGGCCGGCGACTCCCACCTCAACCTCCTCAAGGAACGCGCCCAAGGCTGATCCATGCCCTACGATCCCAACAAACTCGAAGAGCGTCTCCTGGTCGTGACGGAAACTTTCGCGGCGCTGATCGCCGCGAGCGCCTACCTCGCCGCGGCGCCGGCCGTGCCGGTGCTCACCGAGCGCAAGGGCGACATCAACACCGAGATCACGAAGGCGCTGAACCAGCTCGGCCTCTCCATCGTCGTGGTAACGCCGGACGGCGACAGCCTGGAGACGACGGGAGACGGCATGCGCCTGCGCGTGCGCCTGGTCGCCGAGATCGCCGAGAACGTCCTAATCAACCAGGGCAAGAGCGGCGCGAACTACCGGCCCGCCCTAGGCGCGGCCGTCGCGGTGATGGCGGCCGTGGATCGCAAGCCCAACGGCCTCGACGCCGGCGCCGCGCATCTCCGCGGCCTGAACGAGTTCGAGCTGGATCGCGACCAGCCCTACCGGCTCATGCCCGCGCCGCGGCCGACCTACCACGTCACCGCCTACACGACCGTGACCCTCTGATTTTTCCGCCAACCCATCCACCCAAACTAAAACCAACAACCGCGCCGCCAGGCGCATCCAACCATGCCACTCGATACCAACCTCAATCACACTCGCGCCGAAATCCAGGGCACGCTTCGCCTGCTCCTGGCGCTCGACGCCGCCTCGCGAGCCGCGGCTGCTGCCGCGGGCTTTGAAGAGTTCTCCGACCTGATCGGCTCCGAGCTGCAGGGCGAGTCCAAGACCGAACCCGTCCTGAAGCCGATCAACGGCGTCATGCGCCAGACCGACGAGACGCCCGGCCTGCTCACGCTCGGCTACGAGCTGACCACCCGTGCCATCGCCGACGCGCGCAAGCTGAAGTATTTCCTCTCGGCCGGCGCCGGCCAGGACCTCGCCCAGGCGGCCGTCAACGCGGCGAACGCCGACGCGCTCGTCTTCACCGGCCCCGCACCCGCGGTCCTCAACCGCTGGTATGACATCAAGTCGGCCGGCAACCGCGTTCGCTTCCTCTCCGCCTTCGCCATCGCCGGCAAGGTCGAGGGCGTGGACTTCATCGTGGACTACGAGAACGGCCAGGTCCGCTTCCCGAATCCCGCCTACCTGCCGGCCGTCAACGTCGTGCCGGTGATCACCGCGCCCGCCATCGATGCGAACCACGCGAAGTTCATGCGCGGCCTGCGCCCGATGCAGAACCAAATCTGGCGCGGCTACGCCCGCCTCTACGCCTACGACCAGAACCGCGGCAACCGCCTGGTCCTGGCGCACGAGGATTTCTCCTTCACGCTCACGCTCGGGAAGAACTTCGGCGTGAAGCACGACGGCCAGAGCGAGGGCTCGATCAAGCTCATGATCGCGGCCGACGAAGGCACGATCCTCCACCGCGACTGATCCACCTGGGCGCCGGCGCGCGATGCGTCGGCGCCCACTCAACCGCAACACTCTACTCGGCGCCCTGCGCCGTCATCACATGAATCTCATCCTCGAAACGACCACGGGCCTGCTCGTGCCGGCCGGCGTCGCGCCCGCGCTGCCACGCGGCGGGAGCGAGACGGTCCTGGTGCAGTTCGTCACGAACGGCGTGGCGGCGCTGCTGCCGGGCGGCTCGCCCGTCGCGCTGAAGCTCTACGCCCTCGGCGACCTGATCAACCCGCTCGCCACGCTCGCCGCGTTCACGGCCGTGCCCGGCGACCTCAACTACACCGGCCAGCTCGACACGCTCGGCGGCGGCCTCGCGAATCTCCCGCGCGGCACGCTCATGGCGCGCATCTCGTATGCGAACCCGAACGTGGACTCCGGCTGGTTCCAGATCAAATACGGCGACACCGGCAGCGCGGCCGGCGCGCCCGCTCCGCAGATCGTCATCACGCAGCCGACCGGCCCGGTGAACTACGTCCAGGCGCTCGGACAGTTTGGCGGCAAGGCGATCCTCAACCAGGTCGAGGGCTTCTGGCGCGTGAAGGCGCCGGGCAATCTCCTCGGCCTGCAGCTCAACTGCCAGGACGCGCCGACCGGCGCCGATCTGATCGTTGAGATCGTCAAGGGCGGCATCGGCACCGGCAAGTTCGCCACGCTCGTCGCCGGCCAGAAGAGCCAGGAGACCGTCTTCGGCGCTCCGCTCGCGCTGGCCATCGGCGACATCGTCCAGTTCCGGCCGACGCAGATCGGCAGCAACAAGCCCGGCACGAACCTCAACGTCGGCGGCATCGTGCAGCTCTCCTGAGCCGCGCTCCAGGCCGCCTTAAGCCATCCTCACCATGAAGAAATTCCTTCTCCTCTTCCTCACGCTCACCTGCGCGGCCGTCGCGCAGGTGAAGATCGACCAAGCCGACGTCGACGGTCTGCCCGCCGCGCTCAACGCAAAGGCGCCGCTCGCCTCGCCGGCGCTCACTGGCACGCCGACCGCGCCCACCGCCGCGGCCGGCACCAACACCACCCAGCTCGCTACGACGGCCTTCGTTGAAGATCGCGCTCGCAGCGGCACGGTGGCGCGCGCGTCGGCAGCTGCGCTCATCTCGGATGGGGTAACGGCGAGCGCGCGGGCTTACATCGCGCTCGGTGCACCTGGCAACATTGGGGCAGGAGACTTCACCGACATCCTGCGCATCCAGATGCCTGCAAGCATCGCGCGCAACATGGGCATCGCATGGGTGGGCAACACCGGCTCATCGGCATTTCCGTCCGCCGGCGGAGTGGCGTTCACGGTCCGTGGCGCGGCCACAAATTCGCTAATCATTCAATCGGTCAGCGCGTCGGGCGGATATCGGCAACAGTCGGCGACCGTCGCGCAATATCTCGGCAAGACTGTGGTCTTCGCTTGGGGCCGCCGGGGGGGCGTGCCGTTCATCAATATCGACGGCGACGATCTTGTCCTGGCAGCGGAGACGACGGGAGGCTCTGGCGTCCCGTCGTGGACGGACTCAACCACGACGCACTACGGGATCGGCAACGCGACCTCTGTCTCGACCGACATGTGGCCCGGAGAGATCACGCCTTTGCGCACGCTGATCAACAGCGGCCTCAGCACCGCTCAGCTGTCCGCTTTCGTGCAGGCTATGAAACTTGAACAGTGGGGCGAGGTAGGCGTCGGCAATGTCACGAATGATCTGGGGACAACGTGGAGCAATAATCCGAACCCCAGCTTTGATTTCGATACGCTTACCGGGGCCACACCCACCGGGTTCTCGGCTACTATCTCGACAGGCATTGGCTATGCGTTCAGTCCGCGCGCAGGGGCCAATCTACTGGAGGCTGGCTCAAGGATTCGCTGGCGCGGCACATTCACCAAGAACGCTGGGTCGGGCACGGTCCTCCTACAGGTCATTCAAGACAACGCGACAATGCAGATCGCGCTTAGTGCCAGCGGCAGCTTCGACCAAGTTTTCACGCTCACCTCGCGCAAATCTGCAGCGACCGCGTATGTGGTGACCGTGACCGGTGCTGCAGGTTTGGACTTCACGCTGGCCGACATGAAGATCGAGACGATTGGCCCGACTGCGAGGCTGGCAATCCAGCCTGGCGGCCCGCTCGGTGGTGTATTGCGCGATGCCGGCGCAAACGGCCTAACGGCCGTCTACACCGCGGGCATGCTGCCGATCACCACCGACAACCGCGGCACTGTGCGTGGTCGCCTCACCTGGTCGGGCTCGCACGAGCCGAAGGCGCTCCTCGCCGATCAGGCCCTCATCCCGGCTAACGCGCTCATCGACTCGATCACGGTGGTCAGCGATGCCGCCACGACCGGCGCCGGCATCGCTGTCAGCGACGGCGACACCGTGGGCTACTGGTCTGCTGCGGCGACGCACGCGGCGGGCACCAAAGTCTACCGCACCATCGCCAACCGTTACCCGGCCACCGCCGGCGCCGCCGACCTCAAAATCTACGTCGACCCGGACAGCGCTAATTTCACCGGCAACGTCGATGTCACCGTCAACTACGTCCTCACCTACTAACGCCTGCCTCGCCCATGAAACTCCTCGCTCTCCTCGCCTCGGTCGTCGTGTTGCTGGCCGTCGCGCTCTCTGCCGACGAACCGCCGGCGCCGCCGACCTTCGCTCCGCGCACCGTCGAAACTCCGGCCGCCGCGCACCCGCGCGCGGAGCTGCTCTCGATCAACGTAGAGGCGCAGACGGTGTGCTTCAACTGGCTCGATGCAGCTGGCGGGCGCCTCGACAGCGGCAACAGCATCGTGCCCTACGCCGCGGCCAACCCTGCCGAGCCCACCGACGCCGAACTCGTCGCCGCCATCACGGCGGCCGCGCCGGCCGCACCCTGATTTCCCCGTCGCCTCTCACCTCTCACCTCACACCTCACTTCCCATGTCCAACGTCACCACCATCAAACAACGCACCGTCACCCTCGAACTCGAAGGCCGGAAGATCGTCGTCCGCCGCATGAAGTGGCAGGCCGCCCGCGCCTTCATCAAGAAGCTCGCCGCCCATCTCTCGAAGATCGGCGCCAGCCTCAACGACGCGCTCACGAAACTGCCCGAGCTGATCGCCGGCGCCGACGAACTCGCCGTCGATCTCGTCATCAACTCGACCGACCTGAAGGCCGAGGACTTCGACCAGCTCGACATCGCCGAGGCCGCGGCCGTGCTCCACGCGGCCGTCGAACTCAACCTGGGCGAAGAGCTAAAAAACTCCTTCGCCGGCATCGCCGCCAACCTGGGGGCGCTGAAGCCGGCGACGAAGACGAACAGTGGGGCCGAACCTACGCAGTCCTGATCGAGGCCGGCCACGCGGCCGCCTATCTGGACGAGTGCACGCTCTTTGACCTCGATCTCTTCGCTCGGCAGCACGCCGAGATCATGAAACAGCGCGGGCCGCGGATGTTCTAGGCGGCCCGCTTTTTCTTCGGCCAGGCCAGCACGACAAAGGCTCCGATCACGCACAGCCCGCAGATCGCCCAGGCGGGCGACGCGCTGATCGAGCCCCAGGCCGCGACCAGGAGAAGGGCAGCGAAGGCGAGATAGAGCGGGAGCAGCAACAGACCGAGCAACATGGCGACACCCAATAAACTCGAAGTAGTCCTTTCTTTCAAGCCGCTGATGGACGGCCTGAACCGCTTCGTCGCGGGCTACCAGGCCCGCATGCAGCAGGTGCAGGCGTTCAATCAGCGCATCCAGAACGGAGAGGCCGCCCTGCAGCGCGCGATCAGCCAGGTGGGTGTTGTGCTCGGCGCCGCTGCCCTGGCGAAGTATGCGCGCGACGCCCGCGACGCCGACCGCGTGCAGCAACAGCTCAACCGCACGCTGGAACGCACCGGCGAGACTGGCGCGGCCGAGGCGCTCAACGCCCAGGCCGCCGCGCTGCAGCGCGTGACGCTCTACAGCGACGAGTCGATCTCCACCGTCCAGCGGCTGTTGATCTCGTTCGGTCTCACGGCGCAGCAGGCGCTCGCCATGACGGAGACCGTTCTGGATTTCGCGCAGGAGACGGGCCAGTCGGCCGAGTCGGCCGCCATGCTCATCGGTCGCACGCTCCGCGGCGAGACGGACGAGCTGGGCCGTCTCAACATCAAACTCGACACCACGAAGGGCAAGGTGGACGCGATTCGAGAGGCGCTCCAGCGCTTCTCCAGCGGCGCGGCGCGTGGCGCCGTGGCCGACAAGGCCGGCCGCGACATCGAGGCCCGCTACGCCGACGCCACCGAGAATCTCGGCCGTGCCGCCAACCAGGTGGCCGTGCCATTCCTGCAGGCGCTGATCCCTGTCCTGGAGAAGATCGCCGCGGCGGCCACGGTGATGGCGGAGAAGCTCGCGCCCATCGCGCCGATGCTCGGCGACATGGCCGTCGCGGTTCTGCCCGGCGTGCTCGGCCTCGGTCTGCTCTCGGCGGGAATTTCGGCGGTGATGATGGTGATCAACCCGCTGCGCGCTGCCATCGTGCTCTTCGCGGGGCGCTCGCTGCTCGAACTCAGCAACGCACTCGCGCGGACCACGGGCGGGCTCTCCGGCTTTTGGGCCACACTGAAGAACGGCGGCGGCATCCTCGCGGGCCTCGGCTCTGTGCTGTCTGTCGTCGCGAGTGTCGCGGCGGCTTTTTTCGCCGGCTGGGAACTCGGATCGATCATCAACGAAATGGAGGTGAGCGGTCTCAAGATTAAGGACTGGGCCGCGATCTGGATGATCGCCGTGAAGGACACCATCGGCGGCGCGTTCTCCTGGCTACGCATCGCCTGGGTGAACACGAAGTTCACGATCCAGGAGGGCCTCACGGCCTTGCTCGCGTTCATCAGAGAGAAGCAGCTCGCGATGCAGGAGAAGCTCAACGAGCTGCTCGCCGGCTACAACAAAGCCGCCGAGAAACTCGGCCTTAACCAAACTTCTCTCTTCGACACGAAGGGCCTGCGGGCTGAGGTCGATGCCCTCAACAAGAAGCTGGGTGAATTGGAGCAGGCACGGCTCGCTGCAGTTGCCGCAATCAAGAGCGAGCGCGAGGCACAGGCCGACGCAAACGCGTCGCTTGCTGACTACATCGAATTTTCTGGCCGGTCTCCAGCCAGCGCGGGGGCGGGGACGAAGAAGGAAGGGCCGAAAGATACCCGGCCCGACCTGAACGCGTCCAAGTTCGGCGAGACCGACAAGGACGCGCTCGACCGTATCCGCCGCCTCGAAGCGCAGGACCTTTTCGCGCTCGAAACCGAGATGATGCAGGCGGAGGCCGCCGGCGACAAAGAACGCGTGGATCGGCTCAAGGAATACCTCCGGTTCAAGCAGCTCGAAAAGGAGATGGAAGGAGCGAGCGGCCAGTTGCTCATGGACCGTATCGCGGCGGAGAAGACGCTGGAGAACCAACAGCGCGCCCGTCAGGAAGCGGAGCAAGACCTGTCCCGCCGCATCGCGGCCGGCGAGGCCGCTTTGGCGCTCGTGGAGCAGTCGCGCTTCCTCACCCAGGAGGAAAAGGACCGCGCCCGCGTCACGATCCTGGACAAGACGAACCAGAAGATCGCCGAGCAAATCGCGCTCCTGGAACGCCTGCAGGAGAAAATGCCGGACCCGGCCCGGCAGCAACAGATCGACCAGCTCCGCACTCAACAGGGTCAGAACAGCGCACAGATCGCCGCGGCACAGCCGCTAGCGCCTGGCCAGGGATTCATCGCCGGCATCGTTCAATACCTGAACGAAATCCCGACGCTCGCGCAGCGGGCGCAGCAGGCGATCTACGGCATCGCCTCGGCGTTCAGCCAGGGCATCGCCTCCTCGATCACCGGCCTCATCAATCGCACGATGACGTGGCGCGACGCGCTGCTGAACATCGGCCAGGCTGTCGTGAACAGCCTGATCGGCGCCTTCGCCAATATGGCGGCGCAGTGGATCGCAAAGCAGCTCATGATGGCGCTCTTCGGCAATGCGATCCGGGCCGCGCAGCTCGCGGCGCTGGCGCCGGTAGCCGCGGCATCGGCCGCGTTGTGGGCGCCGGCGGCGACGGCCGCCAGCATCGCCACGCTCGGCGCTGCCGCCATCGAGGGCGCGGCGATGGCGAAGATCGCCATCGTGTCCTCGGCGCTCGGGTTCGCCACGGGCGGTCTCGTCACGGGACCTGGCACCGGCACGAGCGATTCGATTCCGGCGCGTCTCTCCAACGGCGAATTTGTGGCGACGGCCGCGGCCGTGAACCGCTTCGGTCCGGCGTTCTTCGCGCAGCTCAACCGCGGCGCGCTCGATCTCGCGGCGCTGCCGTCCAGCGTCGCAGCGCAGATTCCAGCCGCATCCGCGAGCGGTCCGATCCTCGGCTCACCTGCAGGCGGCGGCGACCAGGGTGGCTCTCGGGTGAGCGTTGCCTACTTCAACGACGAGGCCGCCGCCATGTCCTGGCTGAACAAACAGAGCGGCCGGAAGATCCTCTACCGCCGCCTCAACCAAGAGCGAAACGAGTTCGGCCTGGAGTCCTGAGTCATGGCGATGTTTCACCGCACTGTCTTCCTGGGCGCCGACCTGGTGCTCTTCCTTCCCGATCCGAACTGGCGCTGGGCCGTAGAGGTCGTCCATCGCAAGGAGGCCATCGTGGACGCCGGCGAGACCGGCCGCGAGAATCGCCGGCCGCGCCGCTTCACGATCACGCACGAACTCTCGGCGACGTGGCAGATCAAGCAGGCGCTGACCGCCGAGCTGGAGGCGCAGCTTTACACTCTCAGCGTGCCGACGACCGGCGACCGCGTCTATGTCGGCCTGCCGATGTTCATGGACCAGCTCGAGCCCGCACGCTGGGCGGAACGCATCTACGACGCGCAATGGGTCCTGAACTACGACGAGACCGGCTACGCGATCTACGCGGCCAACGCCATTCCCGGCGCGCCGGCGCGTCGCTGGCTCGCTCCGCTCCTGGTCGGCCGCCTCTCCGACCGCCCCGTGCTGCAGGCGCGCACGGATCGCGAGGCGCAATACACGCTGCGCCTCCTGGAGAAGTCGCCCTGGGACTACCGCGTCGCGCCGGCCGCCGAGGGGGCAGTGAGCGTGAACTGGCCGGCCGCCCTGCAGGATCGCGACAACTGGCGCGAGCTGCCGCAGAGCGGAACCGAGGAGATCATGGTTTACGAGGACCTGGGCGACGGCCGCATCGAGGCTGCGGACGGCCAGGAAGGCACGACGCGCCGCACGCAGCAGTTCCTGGTCACGCTCAAGACCCGCGCGCAAATCCGCACGCTCCTGAACTTCTTCCTCGCGCGGAAGGGCCGCGTGCAATCCTTCGACGCGCCGTGGCTGCTGCGCCCTGGCGCGAACACGCCCGAGACTCCGCATACCACGAAGGCGCGCTTCGCTGAAGACGCTCTTAAGCTCTCCTACACGAGCGACGCCAGCGCGCACGCGAAGATCGGCTTCGTCCAGGTGCCGTGGGAAATCGCCGGCGTCGCCGGCGAGCAACCGGAGCAGGCGGCCGAGGCGTATTTCTACCGCCTCACGATGGACGTGCCCGGCGGGCCGCTGCGCTGGCGTTTCACGAACTGGGAGACGGACCTGGTGCGCGGCGGCGACGGCACCTACCTGGGCGACACGAAGGGCCAGTGGGAACACGACAAGATCACCCAGACCATCGATCTCAGCGACGAAGCGGTGAACCTCGTCTCGTGGATTCTGGCGGACAATCCGCTGATCCGTGTCGTGCAGCGCCTGGTCGACGTGCCCATCGAGATCGAGATTTTCAAGGGCGACCCGGCGAACCCGGACGCCGCGGAGCTGCGCTACGTGGGCGAGATCGAGCAGGTCGGCATCAAGTCCCGCAAGCTCACGGCCTCAACCATCGTCCTCGGTGGTCGGCTCGCGGCGAAGGTGCCGAATTTCTTCTTCGGCCCGGAGTGCAATCACGAGTTCTGCGATGCGGGCTGCCAGCTCGCGGCCGAGGACTGGACCTTCGCCGGCACGGTCGTCAGCCAGGTCGGCAACGTGCTCACGCTCGCCGTCACGAGCAATCCGCCGGGTGCCGTCCTTGGGGCCGATTGGTTCGCCAAGGGTTGGGTCTCGAAGGGCGCCGGAGGCACCTACGAGCTGAAGCAGATCGTGCGCTCGGCCGATGTCGGCGGCGGCCAGCAAAACTTCACGCTGCAGCGGCCGTTCGCGGCCGTAGCACTCGGAGACGTGCTCACGTTCATGCCCTACTGCGGCGGCACCAGGGCGGAGTGTGAGACGAAGTTCGACAACTACATCAACATGGGAGCGCACCCGCATATCGCGGCGCGCAACCTCTCAATCCCCCGCCGCGAAACCACCCCGACCGCAGGAAAGAAATGAAACCCTACTTCCACTCCGACGAACGCCAGGCCGCGCTCTGGGCCGAGGCCAAGAAATGGGAAGGCACGCCGTTCTTCGCGAACCAGGCGTCGTGCGGCCACGCCGTGGGCTGCGTCAATCTCGTCCACGAGATTCTCACGGCGCCGACTGTCGCCGCGGCGCCTCGCCTCGATCCGCTGCCGGCCTACACGCTCGACCACGGGATGCACGCGACGAACTCGCAGCTCATCCGCTTCCTTTTCGATCACGAGCTGCTCAAGGGCCGCCTGGTGTTCGTGCCGTTCGAGTCGCCGCGTCTGCCCGGCGATATGGTCGGCGTCCTCAGCGGCCAGCTCGATCACCACCTCGCGCTCGTGTTGCCCTGGCACAAGGTCATCCACGCGATGGAGGGCTTCGGCACGGTGATCCACGATCTCTCCGACGACAAACTCACGCGTCGCACGCTCTACGTCCTCCGTCTGCTCGACAACAAATGAGCTGGGGCAAGGCCAACATCCCGACGAAGTCGCCGAAGACCGCCGGCGTCGACGGCAACGACCTCTCGACCAACGAGCAGGCCGTCCCGGTGCGCTGGCTCTCAGGTCTGGAGTGGTGCCCGCTCACTTGGGTCGTGGACAAGGTCTATAACCAACGGACCGAGGAAATCCGCCAGAAGGCCGGCAAGGGCAAAGAGACCACGACAGGCTACCGCTACTACGGCGACGTCGCCGGCATCGCGTGCCTCGGCCTGGCCGACCGGATTCTCGCATTCGAGAGCGGCAACGAGGTCGTCTGGACCGGGAGCGTGTCGCGGCCTGACAACGAGGCGCACCCGGACTACTGGCGCACGGTCATCACGACGCCCGTTGCGAAGATGGGTTTCTATTGGGGCCGGGCGAACCAGCCGGTGGACGATCTGCTGCTCGCCGGCATCGGTGCGGTCGATCCGACGCTCGCGCACCCGGCCTACCGCCACCAGTGCCTCGTCGTCCTGCAGAACTATTTCTTCGGCGAGAACTCCGAGACGGTCCCGAACTCCCGCGTGCTCGTGTGGCGCGCGCCGCGGCCGGCGCTGGGCAACTTCGCGCCGCAGTTCGCCGAGGGTGGCGAAAGTATGGTGGCCGCGATCCTGGAACTGGCGACGAGCCCGATCTTCGGCGCCGGCGTGCCGCTGAAACATTTCCAGGCGGGCGAGTGGGAGGCCATGTCGGCCGAGGTGCTCGCTGCAATCGGCGGCCTTTCGCCGTCGCTCGACCGTGCGATCCCGCTGCGCGATGCGGTGAAGGACCTACAGTCGTATTACGACGGCTGGACGCGCTTCGAGAACGGCCGCCTCAAGCCCGGCCGTTTCCCGCACGACGGCAACGTGCCCGGCGGCCTCACCGAGTTGTCCGTGCATGATTTCATCGATCACCCGGACGTCCGCGCCGGCACGCCGTCGAGCACGGTGAACGACGTGCGTGTGATCTATCGCGACCGGAATGACCTCCTGAAGCGCAAGCCCGCCAGCTCCTCCGCGTCCGCGAACGTCAAGGCGCGCAAGGGACACGAGCCGCGGATGCTGGAGATGCCGGCGTTCATCACGCCCGACCAGGCGGCGCGCTTCGCGGCCGAGGCGGCCGTCACCGGCGCCGAGGGCGAGTGGGGCGGCGAAGGGCTTCGGGTCCGCGCGCCTCGCGCAAAATGGGCCGGCGGTGCGCGCCTGCAGGCCGGCGACAATTTCAACCTCGATCTGATCGCGCCCCAGGTCGACCAGGTCTCGCGCATCACGCGCCGCGTGGATTTCTTTCGCACGCCGCCGACGCTCGATTTTATCGCCGAGCGCGGCGTCTATCCGACGCCCTACGTGCCGCCTGCCGATCTTCGGCCCGACATCGGCAAGGTCGTGCCACTGGAGATCACGCAGGCGCGTGTCCTGGAGCTGACGCCCGATCTCGCCGGCACGCCGCTGGGCTTGCCCGTGGCGTTCCTGGCGAAGCGGCCGAAGTCCGAGTTCGAGGGCGCGTCCA
>CAYYVB010000011.1:17475-27309 GCA_964475035.1 uncultured Opitutaceae bacterium
CCTTCAACGTGTGGTATGGCGGCGCGACCGGCGCCAGCTACGACACAATCGGGCACATGCCTGGCTGGGGCGTCCGGGGAACGCTGCGCGAAGCCCTGGCGAATGATGCCGGCGACGTCGTGGTGAAAATGGCGATGGATGCCGACAACCTCGATCTCGGCCGCCTGGCCGCGCAGAGCGCCCAGGGCCAGCTCAACGACAACCTCCTGATCGTCGTCGGCGACGAGCTGTTCTCGGTGGGCGCCATCACCATCGCCGGGCTGAACTACGATCTCTCGTGCAAGCGTGTTCGCCTCGGCTCACTGCCGGCCGCGCACGCGCTCGGCGCCGAGGCTTGGGTCGTGTGGCGAGACGAGCTGCGCGTCTTCATCCACAAGGGCTTCGTCGAGGACCAGGACCGCTACTTCAAACTCCAGCCCTACACGCAGACCGCGCTCGTGGAGTTGGCCGACGTGGACCCGCTCCTCTATCATTTCCGAGACCGCAGCGATGAACTGCCCGTGATCGTGCTCGGTGCGTTGCCCGTCACGCCGGTCGTCGGAGTGACCTACAGCATTTCCGGGCAGATTTCCGACGTGAACGGCGATCTGGTGAGCTACCAGGTGCAGGCGGTGAAGCTCGTGGCGAGCGGCGGCGCTATCGATTCCGAGATCACGCTGCAGGCCGGCGACGTGAAGCCCGACAGCAAGGCGCTGATGAACTTCAAGGCGCCGGTCGTTTTCCCGGTGCCTGGCGTCTGGGTCATCATCGTGCGCGCCTACGACGAGCGCAGCGGCTTCAAGGAGCTGAAGTCGGCGGAGATGAACGTCGCGCTCGGCACGGGCCTCTACGGTCCCGACGACGGGATCACGCCGAACCCGGTGACCGACGTGGTCCTCACGCCTGGTCTCTCGATGATTGTGGCGGAGTGGGCCAACCCGACGAACACGCCGGTGCTGCGCGTGCTGATCTACGCGAACACGGTGGCCGTGAAACCAGCCATGCCGGCCGCCCTGGCGGACAGCCCGCAGCAGTTCTATTTCTTCCAGGGCCTGCCCTCGTCAGCCACGCGCTATTTCTGGTTCGAGGTCGAGGCGAAGAACGGCCGCAAGAGTGCTGTCGCCGGCCCCTACAATGCCACCACGCGCGCCGGCATCGATCTCTCGGACATCGTGCCTGGCATGGAGCTGGTCGGCATCGTGAACGCGCTGCCCAACCCGGTAGGCTACACCGGGCCGAAGGCCGTGCTGCTTACCACGAACGGGAAGCTCTACCGCTACAGCGCGGGCGCGTGGACGACGGCCGTGCCCGCCGTGGACGTGACCGGGCAGATGACGGACGCGCAGATCGCGGACCTGGCTGCGGCGAAGCTCACCGGCCAGATCACGCAAACCCAGATCACCGACAGCTCGATCTCGACGTCCAAGCTGGCCGCAACGGCTGTGACCACAGACAAGCTCGCTGCGACGGCTGTGACGGCCGACAAGATCGCGGCCAACGCGGTGACGGCCGAGAAGATCGCCGCGGCTGTGGTCTCGGCGGAAAAGATCGCGGCGAACGCGATCACGACCGACAAGCTCGATGCCAACGCGGTGACGGCCGGCAAGATCGCTGCCGCTGCGATTACTGCCGCTGCCATCGGCGCGAACGAGGTGATCGCAAATACGGCGAACGTCGCGGACGGCATCATCACCTCAGCCAAGATTGCCAGCCTGGTCGCCGACAAAATCACCGCAGGCACGCTCGCCGCGATGACACTGACGGCCGCGAAGACGGCCTCCGATTCGTCCGTGTTCAATCCTGGGCACGGGACCGGCTCCACGATGCCGGCCTTCTGCGCTGCCTGGGGCGACGATCCGAGCAACAACCACAACGTCAACGGCACGGAGTATATCTCCCTTCTGACCGTCTATGGCTGGGCTACCGGCGGGGGGTTTGCGAAGGACCGCTTCGCGAAGTCCGACATGGTCTTCGTCGGCCACTTCTATGGCGGCTTCAACATCGCCAACCTCGGAGCCGGCTTGAGCCATGCGGACATTTACGGCGTCTTCAAAATCAACGGTGGGGCCTGGCAGCGCATGGCTCCAGGTGACCGCGCTACCACAGGAGACGGTGGGGCCAACACCAGCGGCGCGGCGGAGATCACCGGGCTGTCCGGCACGGACGTGATCGAGTTCGGCGTCGAGATCGTGACGCCGGCGAGCCAGAATTACGGCTACTCATCAATGACGCTCTCCTGGGGCAACCTTTGACCATGAAAGTCCGACTTCCAATCGTTGAGCAGGTAGGTGGCACGATGCGGTTCGAGATCACCAGCCGGGTCGAGGTCGACTGCGAACTGATCGAGGCCCCGGACGACACGTTTCTCCGGGTCCGCCTGCTGGCCGCTGGAGCGGGCCTGGCGGCAGATGCCGAGATCACCGTCCCGGCCACCGAGATCGTCCCGGATTGACGGCTTGCGGGCCGTTTAAGCCGCCCTCTAGCGTTCTTTAATGAATCCTCCAGCCACCCAGTCCGGAACCCGGCCGGTGACCCCTCGAAGGCCAGACGAGTCCCAAACCTCTGTCACAAAGTCCCAACCCTGACGGCGGCTTACACCGTGTGCCTGGGTGGAGTGCTGGTTTATCTCCGCAATGCCCTTAAATTCATCCGTGCCATCCGTGGCATCCGTGGTTCACAGTCCGGGCGATGGCTTTTCAATCCAAGGACCCGCTGCATGGCGTCACGCTCGAGCGCTTGCTGACCGAGCTCGTGGCGGAATTCGGCTGGGCCGAACTCGCGCGGCGGATCGAGATCAGGTGCTTCATGTTCGATCCGAGCATCAAGTCCTCCCTCACCTTCCTGCGCAAAAATCCCTGGGCCCGCACCAAGGTCGAGGCGCTGTGGGTCGAGTGGAAAAAGACCAGCGGAGCCTGAGCGGGCGGTAGCGCAGGCGTCCCGCCTGCTCCGGTCGGCACTCGCAGTTCCTGCCATCGTGATCCACCGGGTTCTAGGTGCGCCGCTCCGCTTCGAGGGATGTTTTCTGGTCTGCACTTTCGCGGCGTGTCGACTCGGCTCGGGCTGGTAAAGGTGCGTCACTCCCGGCGGAGCAGGCGGGACGCCTGCGCTACTTTTTCGCGCCAAAGCGGAAGAGCGTGGTCGTGCGGTAGGTTTCTCCCGGACGCAGGATCACCGAGGGGAATGCCGGTTGGTTCGGCGAGTCGGGGAAGTGCTGCGTCTCGAGACAAAATCCGCTGCGCCGTCCGTAGACGCGGCCGGATTTGCCGGTGAAGGTGCCGTCGAGAAAATTGCCGGCGTAGAACTGCACGCCGGGTTCCTGCGTCCACACCTCGAGCGTGCGGCCGGTCGTCGGCTCGTGCACCTCCGCGGCCAACCGCGGCGCGTCACGGCCGTCGCCGTCGAGCACCCAGTTGTGGTCGTAGCCGGCGCCGAAGGCCAGTTGCTCGTGCGGGGCGTCGATGCGGTCGCCGATGCGCTGCGGCGTCGTGAAATCCAACGGTGTGCCTGCCACCGGTGCGATCTCGCCCGTCGGGATCAGACCGGCATCGACCGGCGTGAAGCGACGCGCGTGCAGCTTCAGCACGTGGCCGAGGATGTCGCCGTCGCCTTCTCCACGCAGGTTGAAATAGACGTGCTGCGTGAGGTTGACCGGCGTGGGGCGGTCGGTCTGAGCAAAGTAGTGCACGGCGAGCGTGTTGTCGTCGTGCAACACGTAGCGGACCGCGACCGTGAGGTTGCCCGGGTAACCCTCGTCGCCGTCGGGACTGAGCAGATGAAACGTCACGCCGGGCACGCCGTCGGTGAGTTGCGGCTCACCACGCCAGAGCAAGTGGTCGAAGCCGACGTTGCCGCCGTGCAAGTGACAGGGCCGGCCAGCGGGAACATTGTTGGTCGCGAGCACCAGTTCGCGTCCGTCCACGGTGCAACGCCCGTGCGCGATGCGGTTGCCGCAGCGCCCGATCACGGCGCCGAGGTAGGCGCGCGAGCACTCGTAGTCGCCCGGCGAGTTGCCGCCCAAGACGACATCCGCCAGGCGGCCCGCGCAGTCGGGCGCGTAGAGGCGCACGAGTGTCGCCCCGAAATCCATCAGGTCGACGCGCATCCCGCGGGCGTTGGTCAGCGTGAACAGCGTCACCGGCCGGCCATCGGCGAGCGTGCCGAAGGGTTGCGTGCGCACGGGCGCAGGCTGGGCGGCGGACGGAACAGCGGGGTTCGTCATGCGCCGAAGAATGAAGGCAGTCCGCCGCCTGATGCGACCCTGTTTCGGCCAATCCCCCTTTCGGGTGACGGTCGCGCTATTTTTTCGTCAGCGTGGAGAATCCAGTGCAAGTTCGCGCTCCCCAAACGCTGCCACCATCCCACCGCCCGCCGATGAAAACTCCGCCCTTGCTGCTCGCCCTTGTGTCCGCGCTCGTGCTCGCGCCGCTGCGGACGCCGGCCGCCGAGGAGCGCCGGCCGAACATCGTGTTCATCCTCGCCGACGATCTCGGGGCGCGCGACCTCGGCGTCGAGGGCAGCACGTTTCACGAGACGCCGCAGCTCGACCGGCTCGCCGCCCGCGGGGTGCGCTTCACACAGGCCTACGCCGCCGCGAGCGTGTGCTCGCCAACGCGTGCGAGCCTGCTCACGGGGCGGCATCCGGCGCGGCTGGGCATCACCGACTGGCTGCCCGGCCGCAAACCGCAGCCCGCCGACCGCATGCGCAGTCCGGCGCTGCCGGATCATCTCGCGCTCGCGGAGACAACGGTCGCCGAGGCGTTCCGCGCCGCCGGCTACCGCACGGCCGCGATCGGCAAGTGGCACCTAGGTGAAAAGCCGGAGCACTACCCGGAGCACCAAGGTTTCGACGTGAATGTCGGCGGCTCGGGCAAAGGCCACCCGCCCTCGTATTTCAGTCCACACCGCCTGCCGAATCTGTCCGACGGCCCGCCCGGCGAGCACCTCGACGACCGGCTCACGCGCGAGGCCGCGGATTTCATCGGAACCTCGGCCCGTCAAGGGCGGCCCTTCCTCCTCTACCTCGCCCACTACTCGCCGCACACGCCGTTGCAGGCGCCACCGGACTTGGTGGCGAAATACGAACGCAAGCTCGCGGCGCTGCCCGCGGGCGAAGCCGACTTTGCGACCGACGGCCCAGACGGCCGCCGCCGCATCCGCCAAAGCCACGCGACCTACGCCGCGATGCTCGAACACCTCGACGCCAGCATCGGGCGGCTGATGGCCGTGTTGGAACACGAGGGCGTGGCGGAGAACACGATCGTGATTTTCACCTCGGACAACGGCGGTCTCGCCACGGCCGAAGGCTCTCCGACCTCGAACCTCCCGTTGCGCACGGGCAAAGGCTGGGCTTACGAGGGCGGCGTGCGGGTGCCGCTGTATGTCGCGTGGCCGGGCCGCCTCCCGGCGGGCGCGACGACGGACGCCGTGGTGTCGTCGCCGGATTTTTTCCCGACGCTGCTTGAGCTGGCGGGCTTGGAGGCGCGCCCGGAGCAGCACGTCGACGGAAGGTCGTTCGCGGGCGTGCTGCGTTCGCCGGAGACGGCGTTGCCCGAGCGGGCGGTCTACTGGCACTACCCGCACTACAGCAACCAGCGCGGCCGCCCGCACAGCGCGGTGCGGGACGGACGGTGGAAATTGATCGAGTGGCTGGAAGATGGCCGCGTGGAGCTGTTCGATCTCGTCGCCGACGTAGGCGAGAGCCGCGACCTCAGCAGCGCCGAGCCGGAGCGCGTGCAGGCGTTGAAAGCGAAACTGGACGCCTGGCGGCAGGAAGTCGGCGCGAAGTTGCCAGTGACAGTGAGCGGTTGATGAACGTGGCACCGGTCGTAAGACGGCTGAGTGCAGCGAGTGTAGGTTGCGCGGTTGCGCGCAACTCCATGGGCAAGTGGCGAGCTAGCTCGCCACTGACACTCAATCCTCTCCGTTCGTGGGCTGGGCGGAAATGAGCTTGGGGGCTTCGCCACCCTGCGGCTGCCGCAAGGGATACCGGGCGTCGTAGAGATTGAGCTGGCGGCGTTTCCATTCCGCGCCTTCGAGGAAGACCGGGTGCGGCAGACGCACGTCCCAGTCGCCGAGGCGGCGGAGCAGGTCGTCGGTTCGGGCGAGTTCGCGCAGGGCGAGGTCGTGTTGCTCGGCTGCGTCCTCCCGGAGGTTGTAGAGTTGGGGTAGCCGGTCGGGCAGACGGACGAGCTTCCAGTCGCCGTCGCGGATCGCCGCGCTGACCGTGAAGCGCCAGCGCAGCTCCGCGTGCGGCGGGGTCGACACCGCGCCGGTCAGGTGCGGCCACACGTCGACGCCGGAGAGTCCCTTCGTCTCCTCTGCGGGCGCTCCGACGAGGCCGAGAAAGGTCGGCGCGAGGTCGAGCGTGGTGACGGCGTGTGGAAAGACCGCGCCCGCCGGCAGGCGGCCGGGCAGGCTGAGCACGAAGGGCACGCGGAGGCCGCCTTCGAGGAGGATGCCCTTCTGGCCGCGCAACGGCGCGTTGAGCGAACCGTTTTGGTCGACCGGACCGCCGTTGTCGCTGAGGAAGACGACGAGGGTTTTCTCCGCGAGGCCGGTGGCGTGCAGATGATCGAGCAGGCGACCGAGCGCGTGGTCGAGGCGGGCGACCATGGCGGCGTAGGTGCGGCGTTGCTTGTCGGCGATGAAGGCGAAGCGCGCGAGGTCCTCCTCGCGCGCGTGCATCGGGGAATGCGGCGCGTTGTAGGCGAGCGTGAGGAAGAAGGGCCGCGCGCGGTGGCGGTCGACGAAAGCGAGCGCCTGATCCGTGAGGTCGTCGGTCAGGTAAGTCAGCGGCGCGACCGGGCCGACGTTGCTCTCGATCCGCGGCTCGGCTTGACCGGCGGGCACGGTCGGGAAATAGCTGTGGCCACCGCCGAGGAAGCCCCAGAATTCGTCGAAGCCGCGCTGCAGCGGATGGAACTGCGGCTGATCGCCCAAGTGCCATTTGCCGACGAGGCCAGTGCGGTAACCGGCCGCGCGCAGGCGGTCGGCGATCGTGCGCACGCCGACGGGCAGGCCGTGGAAGGCGCGGTCGAAACCCGGCTGCGTGTCCGCGAGATTGTTGTCGAAGCCGAACTCGACCTGATTGCGCCCGGTGAGCAGGCCGGCGCGCGACGGCGCACAGACGGGCGCGGAAACGTAACCTTGGGCGAGGCGGACTCCGGACGCGGCAAGGCGGTCGAGATTCGGCGTCGGGATCTGCGTGCCGCCGTGGAATCCGACGTCGCCGTAGCCAAGGTCGTCGGCGACGATGAGGATGATGTTCGGGCGTTCGCTTTCCGCGGCGATCGCGACGGTGGAAAAAAGCAGAAGGCTGAGGAGAAGTTTGACGATCAGCATGATTGAGTAACGCGAGAGACGGAGTCGCGGTGGCGCATCGCGGCGGGCCCGGTGGTCCTGCCCTCCCTTACGGCAGCTCGATGGCGCCGAGGTCGGGGAGGCCGGTGATGGGGCGGCCGAGGATGTCGGTCGCCACGCGCAGGCCGAGGGCGAGGCCGATCTTGTCGCCAGGGATCGGCGTGATGACGATGCCGCGGTCGCGGACCAGCTCGGCGTTGCCGGGGATGTAGTCCTCGGGGCGATGGCCGCCGGGCCGGGCGAAGGCGGCGTCACCGAGGAGCGGCGCTGTGTTTGGCAGGCTGAAATTTTCCGGCCAGTTGTCGGCGCGGAGGAAGAGGTTGTTCGCCACGACGGCCCGCTCGATCTCACGCGCCTCGGCCTGCTCGATCTTGGCTTGGTCGCTGGCGGCCTTCTTCGTCGGGCCGATGAGGTGGAAGATGTTGTTCGCCACGAGCACGCCCTCGGCGGAGGGCGCGGCGGTGAACTTCGTCACGATGTCGGCCGAGACATACATCGTGTTGTTGTAGAAATACGAATTGAACGGGCCCTTCGGCTTCACGCGGTCGCCGACGTAGCCGCTGAGCCAGAAAATCTTCCCCTCCTGGAACGCGCCGCCCTGCCCTTTCACGCGGTGGCCGTCGTTGACGCTGATGTTGTAGCGGTAGGCGCAGTTGTGGTTGTTGCCGAGGATTTCGGCGAAGCCGCCGGCGTTGTTGGCGCTGAAGTTGTATTGGACGACGACGTTGCGGCAGTTGTAGTCGATGTGCACGCCGGCGGAGTCGCCCGGGCCGTTGGCGTTGGTGAAGCGGCTGCGCTCGATGACAATGTCGTTGCAACCCCAGGTCCAAAGCCCGCTGCCGCGGCCCCAGTTGCGGGTGTCGGAGGTGCTGCCGGAGTGATCGACGGTCATCCGGGTGAAACGAGCGCGGTCGACGCCGGAGAGTTGGATGCCGGGGCCGCCGGAGTGCGAGACGGCGATGTTCTCGACGTGGACGTCCTGGATGCCGCCGGCGGGCGCGGTGAATTTGAGGCCGGTGTGGTCGACCCGCTCGATGACGGATTCGGTGACCTTCAGGTCGCGCATCGACGCCTCCTTGCCGGTGACGATGAAACGGATGCCCCAGCCGTAGCGGATCGTGCCATTGGCCGTGCGGACATCGGCGGCCGGACGGACGAAGCCGGCTGGATGAAAGGAAACGCCCTTCACGTGCAGGCGCGTAAGCGTGAGGCCGTGCGAGGCGTAGGAGCCGTCGGCCTCGATCAGGACGCCGCAACGCATCGGACCCGTGAGCGGACCGCCGTCGGCAGTCAGCGAGAGATCCTGCACGCGGACGTGCCGGCTGTTGCGCAAGTGCAAGGGCGCGAGCGTGCCCGTGCCGTCGATCTGGGCGACGGCTCGGTCGTCCTGCCCCGGCTGGCGGTAGCTGCCGAGGACGATCGGGGCTTCCGCCGTGCCTTCGAGCCGTGCAAAAGCGAGCCGGCCGAAATGTTTCTGGCCCGCCGCGAGGAGCAATTGGTCGCCGGGCGCCAGCTCGACCTGGCTCGCGCGGGCGAGGCTGCGCCACGCACGGTCGGGTGCGGTGCCGTCGGCCGTGTCGTTGCCGTGCAAGGCGTCGACGTGGTAGGACGCGGCGGAGGAGAGCGTGACTGCGGCACCGCAGCCGAGAAGGAACAGGGCGAGACGGAAAGCGCGCATGGGATGAAGTCCGCGAAAAGCGGAACGCTTACGGTGCGTCAGCCGGCGCCGAGCGCTGGCGGATCGCGTCGAGACGCGCCTGGAGTTGTGCGGCGACTTCGGGGTGCGCGGCGATGACGTTGTTCTGTTCGGACGGATCGTCGCGCAGGTTGAAGAGCAGCGGCTCGTTGAAGCGGCTCTCGACGAAGCGGGCGTCGGAGGGATTGGCCCCGCCGGTGCCGGTGATGCGCTTCTGCGCCGTGGCGGGAATGTATTTCCAATCGCCGACGCGGATGGCGAGCGTGTCGGCGATGCCGTGCAGGACTGTGTGGTCGCGCAAGTTTTCGGTCGTCTCGCCAAGAAGCACGGCGCTGAGGTCGAGGCTGTCGGGGGACTGCGCGGGATCGATCTGCGCGCCGGCGAGTCTCGTGAGCGTGGCGGGGAGGTCGATGAGGCTGAAGAACTGGTCGGTCACACGCGGTTGCAGACGGGCGGGCCAGCGGGCGAGCAGCGGCACGCGGCAGCCGCCCTCGAAGACGAGGTATTTCCAGCCGCGCAGACCGCCGGCGGGGACGTGGTCGCCGTTGGCCTGTTTCGCGCCGTCGAAATAACCGTCGAAGAGCACGGGGCCG
This sequence comes from uncultured Opitutaceae bacterium, assembly GCA_964475035.1. Lineage (GTDB taxonomy): Bacteria > Verrucomicrobiota > Verrucomicrobiia > Opitutales > Opitutaceae > Didemnitutus. Next base: position 27,103 of record CAYYVB010000011.1, read on the forward strand.
TTGTCGCTGGAGAAGATGACGAGCGTGTTCTCGGCGAGACCGAGGCGGTCGAGGGCTTTCATCACCTCGCCCGCGGCCCAGTCCATCTGCTCGACGACGTCGCCGCGGAGGCCGGCGGCGCTGACGTTGACGAAGGGCGGTTCGGCGACGAGAGGAACGTGCGGCTCGAAAAGACCGACGTAGAGAAAGAAGGGCTTGTCCTTGGTC
>CAYYVB010000012.1:0-16265 GCA_964475035.1 uncultured Opitutaceae bacterium
TCCAGGTGCGCTGACAAAAAAGCGCCGGACGTGCAGTCCGGCGCGAGAGAAGGGGAAAATCAGCGGACGCTTACTCGCCGCCCGGGCTGCGATCGGCCGGGTTGGTCGGATTCTCGTTCGCCGGCGGGTTAGTGGGCTGGTTCGTCGGCAGGTTAGTGGGCTGGTTCGTCGGCGGGTTGTCCGCTGGCGGGTTGTTCGCCGGCGGTTGATCGGTCGGTGGGTTTTGTTGCTGCTGAGCCTGCTGCTGCGCCGCTTGGGAATCGTTTTGTGTGATGGTGACTTGCGCTGCCGTGGTGACCGCGGTCTCTGCCGCCGTCTGGATCGCCGACGCAGCGGTGGTGTAGATCTCGGCGGTCGCCGGAACATTAAAGAATTGGATCGCTCCCGAATTGGGATCGACGGTCACCACCGCGGTGACTTCGGTGCCGGCAGGGACTTGGGCCTGCTCGCCGCCGGAAATCTGCACGGAGCCGGAAGCGACGAAGTTCACCAAGCCTTCGGAGGTCGCGAGACTGAAGTTCGCCCGACCTTCGCCGTCGAACCGTAGGAAAATGCGGAAGGTGGTGCCGCGGATGCCGGCGGCGCCGATCGGCGTCCGCACATCGTAGGACGAGGCGGAGTTGAGGGTCTTCACGTTGCCCACCATTTCGCCGTAGGAAAGATTCAGGCGCGTCTTGGAGACCGACGGCTCGCGGGTGAGGTTGGCGACGGTGATCGTCTCATCGAGCGGATCCATCTTGAACTCTTCGATGGCCAGCCGGCTGTTCTCGCCCACGTGGACGGAGGAACCGTTGGCAAAGACGAGCACGACGCTTGCTCCGCCGGCGGTGCGGATGCTGTCACTCTCGATGAGGATCGAATTTTCGGTCAGCGGTGTTTCAGTGCCGTTGGCGGATGCCTTGGTGACGGCGCCGGTGACACGGGCTGCCTTGATGGCGCCGGCTTGGGTTTGGGCGAGCAGGCTGGTTGCGCCGAGCAACAAGGCCATGAGACTGCACAAAATCCGGACGATGGATTTGGTTTTCATAGGGGTAGGATGCTTGTTGCAGGCTGTGTGCAATGACGCACAGCGCAAGGCATCTATTGGCCGAAACATTCTAGGTATTTTACCCCGGCCCCGGTGTTGAAGAGGGCGACGGATTCCCGTGGATCGATCAGGCCCTGTTCGCGCAATTGTCGCAGTGCCGCCACGCAGGCGCCGCCTTCGGGTGCGAGGAAGATGCCGTCGCTTGAACCAGCCACGCGCACGGCGGCAATCATGTCAGCATCGCTCACGGCAACCGCGCCGCCGCCGGTGCGGCGCAGCACTTCGAGCATGATGAAATCGCCGATGGCCTTCGGCACGCGCAGACCCGACGCGCTGGTGTGCGCGCCGAGATGTTCGGCGGCGGCTTTTTCACCGGCATGGAACGCGCGGACGATCGGCTGGCATCCCGCAGCCTGCGCGCTGAACATCCGCGGGCGCTTCGCTCCGATCCACCCGAGGCGTTCCATCTCGTCGAAAGCCTTCGCCATGCCCACCAGGCCCGTGCCGCCGCCGGTCGGATAGATCACGACGTCGGGCAAGTCCCAGTCGAACTGCTCGGCGAGTTCGTAGCCGAGTGTTTTTTTGCCTTCGACGCGGTAGGGTTCCTTCAGGGTCGACATGTCGAACCAGCCTTCGCTGGCCTTGCGCCGTGCGACCTCGGCGCCGCAATCGGTGATGAGCCCGTTGATGAGCGTGACCTGCGCGCCCATTTCGCGGCACTCGATGATGTTCGCGCGCGGTGTATCGGCCGGCATGAAGATGTGCGCCTCCATCCCGGCGCGCGCGGCGTAGGCGGCGAGGGCGCCGGCGGCGTTGCCCGCGGAAGGCACGGCAAGTTTGCGCAAGCCGAATTGCTTCGCCATCGACACGGCGGCGGACATGCCGCGCGCCTTGAAGCTCTGGGTCGGATTCTGCGACTCGTCCTTGATCCAGAGCCGCTCGATGCCGAGCCGTGTCGCGAGACGCGGGGCCGGCAGCAACGGCGTGAAGCCTTCGCCCAGCGTGACGATGTCGGTGTCGGCTCGCACGGGCAGCACTTCGCGGTAACGCCACATCGAGGCGACGCGCCCGCGGAGCGCGTCCTTCGTGAGCGTGCGCGCCGCGGCGGCGAGGTCGTAAGCGGGGTAGAGGGGCTTGGCGCAGCAGGGGCTGACGTTTTGCGGCCCGGAAGCATCGTGCGACGATCCGCAGGCGGTGCAGGCGAGGTGGGTAAGATGCACGCGCGCAGCGGAGCAGATTTTTCCCGCCGCCGGAAGGCCGAAGCGCCCCGCGAGATTGCGCTATCCAAGCGCGGCGGGAGCAGGCAGGCTGGGTGCATGGAAAAACGTCCGTTCGCCGAACTCGGCCTCTCGCCCGAACTGTTGAAAGCCGTCGACAAGATGGGCTTCGAGGAGGCCTCGCCGATCCAGACCGCGGTCATCCCCGTGGCGCTGACCGGACGCGACGTCATCGGCCAATCCGCCACCGGCTCGGGCAAGACCGCGGCGTTCGCCTTGCCCGTGATCGAGAAGATCGACGTGTCCAAGCGCGCCGTGCAGGCCCTTGTGCTCTGTCCGACGCGCGAGTTGGCGGTGCAGGTGGCGGAGGAGTTCGGCAAACTCGCCCATTTCAAAAAAGGCCTGCTCGAACTCCCGATCTACGGCGGCCAGAGCTACGATCGCCAATACCGCGGCCTCGCCGCCGGCGCTCAGGTCGTCATCGGCACGCCGGGCCGCATCATGGACCACATGGAGCGCGGCTCGCTCAAGCTCGACCAACTCCGCGTCGTTGTGCTCGATGAGGCGGACCGGATGCTCGACATGGGTTTCCGCGAGGATATCGAGCGCATCCTCGGCGCCGTGCCGGCGACGCGCCAGCTGCTGTTCTTCTCCGCCACGATGCCGCGCCTGATCATGGACATGATCAAGCGCTTCGCGAAGGACCCCGCCTGGGTGCGCATCGAGGCGCACTCCGCCACCTCGCCGCAGGTCGAGCAGGTGTTCTACGAGGTCGACCGCCGCTCGAAGGTCGAGGCGCTCACGCGGCTCATCGACGTCCACGATTTCCGCTACGGCATCATCTTCTGCAGCACGAAGCTGATGGTCGACGAACTTGACGAGCAACTCCACTCGCGCGGCTACGCCGTCGACCGCCTGCACGGCGACCTCTCGCAGATGCAGCGCGACCGCGTGATGGACAAGTTCCGCCGCCGCGGCATCGAGTTCCTCATCGCCACCGACGTCGCCGCGCGCGGACTCGACGTCGACGACCTCGAGGTCGTGTTCAACTACGACCTGCCCAACGACGCGGAGGATTACACGCACCGCATCGGCCGCACCGGCCGTGCCGGCAAGAGCGGCCGCGCGATCACCTTCGTCAGCGGGCGCGAAATCTACAAGCTGCAGAGCATGGCGCACTACGCCCGCCTGAAGATCAGCCGAGGGCGCATCCCGTCGCTCGGCGAAGTCGAGGAGGCGCGCGAGGAGGTTTTCGTCGAAAAACTGCGGCGCGTGCTCGAGGAGAAGAAATTCAAATCCCACGACCGCATCGTCGATGCGTTGCTCGAGCAGGGTTATGCCAGCACCGACATCGCCTCCGCGCTGATCCATCTGCTGCAAGGCGGCGGAACCCTCGCGCCGGAATCGTCCGCGCCACCTTCTGCTTCTGCTACGGCACCGGCGTGGGTGAAGGAGAAAGCCGCCCCCAAGCCGGTCGCTGCGCCCGCGCCTGCCGCGCCGGTCGCCGCCGCGCGTCCGGCGGCCACGTCGCCGGCGAAGCCCGGCAAGAAGTCCTACCAACGCAAGCCCCGCACGGGCCGTGAACCGGGTTTCGTGACCGTCTCCTTCAACGTCGGCAGCGCGCACTTGCTGACGCCCGCCGATCTCGTCGGGAAGATCGCCGGCGTAACCCGCCTGCCCGCGTCCGTCGTCGGAGCGATCGATATCTACGAACAGCAGACGCATGCGGATGTAGCGGAGGAAGCGGCGGATGCGGTGATCCAGAAACTTGAAGGCATCCCGCTGAAGGGCGTGAAATTGAATCCAGCCCGGGTTGCCGGTTGAGGCCGGGAAAAGCCCGAAGAAGGGGTTGACAGCGGGCGGCGGGCTCTGGATTTTGCGCGTTCCTCACGGCGGTCATAGCTCAGTTGGTTAGAGCACAAGATTGTGGATCTTGGGGTCGCGGGTTCGAGTCCCGTTGGCCGCCCCATTTTGCAGCCGGACCGGTGTCCGGCTGTCTTTTTTAGCCGGAAACGGTCGGGTCAAACGGGACGAGAACCCGTCCGGGTTCGGTATTTATTCGCAGCCGGCTTTCTCGACTCCGGCAGGCGATGGTTTCCCCGTTGCGACAGCGAGCGGGACGGATAGCCTTTACCCATGCGTCGGCTGCGTCTGCTGACTTACAACATCGCCCATGCCCGCGGGCTCGGGTTGCACCAGTCGTTGCGGTCGCGGGCGAAGATCCGCTCGCAGCTCCTCCACATCGCGCGGCTGATTCAGCGGCTTGATGCCGACATCGTGGCGTTGCAGGAGATCGACGAAAATTCCCGCTGGGCCGGCAGCTTCGACCACCTGGCTTACTTGCGCGACCACACCGGGCTGCCGCACGCCGTGCATGGCGTGAACAATCGCCGCAACCACGCGCTCTTCCACTACAACTACGGCAACGCGCTCCTCTCGCGATTCCCCATCGCGCACCACGAAAACGTGCCTTTCGGCCGCAGTTTCATCGGCGAAAAAGGCGCGCTCTTCGCCGAGGTAACCACGCCCTCGGGCCGCCTGCCCATCGTCAACCTGCACATGCACCACCGCTCGCGCGCCTCGCGCCTCAGGCAGGCGGCGCGCCTGATGGAATTCCTCTCGCACCAGCGCTCCCATCGCGGCGCACATTGGCACACCGGTCCGATCGTCTGCGGCGATCTCAACAACCCCGCGCATACGCCCGACGCCACCGCGATGCTCCTCGGCTATTTCGAGCAGTTCGACAACTACCAGCTCCTCCCGAAAGCCGCCAACGGCGTCGCGACCGGCACCTTCCCCTCCGTGTGGCCGCAACGCGCCCTCGATTACGTCTATCTGCCGAGCCAATGCACGCGCGTCGACGTTACGGTCGTCCGCAGCTACCTCTCCGACCACCGTCCTGTGCTGGTGGAGTTCCATCTGGCGAACTGAGCCCGTGACACAATTGCCGGTTGGCGAAACGCCGTCGGATGGCTTTGGTCGTCATTCCATGGATCGTCTGGCCATCGCCTTCGCCCGCGCCCGCACCGAGAACCGCGCCGCCTTCGTCGCCTACCTCTGCGCCGGCGACCCCGATTTCGACACCTCGCTCGCCGCCTGCCGCGCGCTCCTTGATGCCGGCGTCGACGTGCTCGAACTCGGCGTGCCGTTTTCCGATCCGCTCGCCGACGGTCTCACCAACCAGCTTGCCGCGCAACGCGCCCTTGCCGCCGGCATGACGAACGCACGCGTGCTCGAGCTCGTCCGCCGCCTGCGCGAGAGCAGCGAGGCGCCGATCGTGTTCTACACTTACTACAACCTCCTGTTCTCCGCCGGTGTCGACGCCTCGGTCCGCGCTGCCCGCGAGGCCGGGGTGGACGGCTTGCTCGTGCTCGATCTGCCGCCGGAGGAGAGCGGCGAATTTACCGTCGCCTGCACGCGGCACGACATGAAGATCGTCCGCCTTGTCGCGCCCACGACGCCCGAGGCTCGCCTGCCGCGCCTCTGCGCCGATGCGACGGGATTCCTCTACTACGTCTCGCGCGAAGGCGTGACCGGCGTGCGCGGCGATGTCGCCTCCGACATCCCCCAGGCCGTCGCCCGAATCAAGGCGCATACAGCGCTCCCCGTGGTCGTCGGCTTTGGCATTTCCACCCGCGACCATGTCCGCACCGTCGCCCGCGCGGCCGACGGCGTCGTGGTCGGCAGCGCCCTGGTCAACATCATCGCCGAGAACCTCGCCGAACCCGCCCGCATCGCCCCGCGCTTGCGGGAGCGGGCGATTGACCTCATCGCCGGTCTGCGCAATCAAGAGCGCTGACATGCGCGCCAAACGACTCCTGCTCATCGACGACGAGCGACTGCAGCACGCGATCGTGCAGGGATTCGTGAAGCGCTTTCGCCAACCGTGGGAAGTTGAATGCGCGGCGGACTATACGAGCGGCCTCAAGCTCCTGCTCTCCGGCCGCCATGCCGTGTGCCTTCTCGATTACCGGCTCGGCTTGCGCGACGGTTTGGAATTGCTGCGCGAGGCCCGCGCCGCCGGCTGCAGCGTTCCGGTCGTGTTGCTCACGGCGGACACGAGCGACGAGATCGACGAGGCGGCCCTCGAGGCCGGCGCGATGGATTATCTCGTCAAGGGCGAGCTCAACCCGCGCATCCTCGAGCATTCGATCCGCTACGCCCGCAAACTCGGCGAGACGCTCGAGCAACTGAAGCAACTGGCGACACGCGACGGGCTCACAGGCTTGCTCAACCGCCGCGAGTTCCAGCACCTGCTCGATGAGGAGTGGCAGCGCTGCGCCCGCTTCGGCCACAGCTTCGCGCTCGTGCTTTGCGACATCGACCATTTCAAGCGGATCAACGACACGCACGGCCACCAAGTCGGCGACGAGGTGTTGAAACACGTCGCGAGCCTGCTCGCGGGCCAGTTGCGCACCGTCGACCGCGTGGGCCGCTACGGCGGCGAGGAATTCGCGATCCTCATGGTCGAGTGCGACCGCAAGGGGGCCATCGCCAGCATGCAGCGACTCTATGCGCTGCTGGCGGAGACACCGTGCCTGGTGCCCGGCACGGACCTGCAGATCCCCGTCACGCTCAGCACCGGCGTGGCGATCATGCCGGAGGACGCCGATACGGCGGACAAACTCGTGGCCGCGGCGGACAAGGCGCTTTATGCCGCCAAGCGGGCCGGCCGCAACCGGATCATCTCGGCCGTCCGCCGGCCGCGGCGCGGCGCTTGAACGGCCGGTTGGTGGAAAATGAGCATTGGCCCGTTCCGCCGCGGGCGTTTGTCTCGGCGGCGTGAGTGGCGTCATCCATGTCCTGACCGGCTGCACCGCGGTCGGCAAAACCGAGCTCGCGCTGCGCTGGGCCGAGGCCCGCCACGCCGAGATCGTCTCGTGCGATTCGCTGCTCTTCTACCGCGGCATGGACCTCGGCACCGCCAAGCCCACGCGCGCCGAGCTCGCCCGCGTGCCGCACCACCTCATCGACGTGCGCGACGTGCGCGAGCCGGTCGATGTCACGTATTTCGTGCAACACGCTCGCGCGGCCGTGGATGACATCTGCCGGCGCGGCAAGGCCGTGCTCGTGGCGGGGGGCAGCGGCTTTTACCTGAAGGCGTTCTTCGGGCCGGTGGCGGACGAAGTGGACGTGCCGGCGGAGATCCGGATCGACGTGCAGACGCGGCTGGCTACGGAGGGACTGTCGTCCTTGGTCGCGGAGTTGCACCGGTTGAATCCCGACGGGCTCGGCGCGCTCGACGTGCTCAACCCGCGGCGCGTCACCCGGGCCTTGGAGCGCTGTCTGGCCTCGGGCCGGACGCTGCTTGATCTTCAGGCGGACTTTGCGGCCCGGCCCGGGCCCTTTGCGGACTTCACGGTGCAGTGCTGCGAACTCGTTCGCACGCCGGACGAACTCGAGGCGCGCATCCGCGCCCGAGTGCAGCAGATGTTGCGCGACGGGTTGGTCGAGGAAGTGCGCGGGCTGCTGGCGCGCGGGTTGAAGGAAAACCCCAGCGCCGCGAAGGCCATCGGCTATCGCGAGACGATCGACGTCATCGAAGGCCGGCTGCCGGAGGCGGAACTCGCGGAGGCGATCGTCCGCAACACGCGCGCGCTCGTGCGGAAGCAGCGGACGTGGTTCCGCACGCAATTGCCGCTGCACCGCACGGTCGATGCGACGACGGCGCGCGTGGAGACGCTGTTCGCGGACGAGTGAAGGCAGCGCGTGGGCTGGGGCGGGCGGGGCCCGCTGATGGCTGGCTTACTCCTCTCTTTCGTCGCTCGCGCTGGCGGGCTGGCGCTCCTCGCGCTGGAGCCGGCGGAAGAGCACGATATGCGAGGCGAGGATGAGCGGGACGAGGAAGGTCGGCAGCAGCGAGAACGGCAGGTCGGTGAACACGTTCATGCGCAGGTCGCCGGCGAGGGCGACGCGCGCGGCGTTGACGGTGGCGAAGGCGGCGCCGGCGAAGCCGACCATGTTCCAGATCGCGACGGCGCGGAGGCGGGCGGCGCGCGCCATCGGCAGGACGGCGAGCACGAGCGCGCCGGCGGCGACGAGGATCTCGCCCCACGCTGCGGGCAGCGCGAATTCGCCCGGCAGTTGCCCGCGCCCGTGCAGCGTCAGGAAGAACACGGCGAGAAAACGCGTCGTGTGCAGGAAGACGAGCATCCGCAGGTCGAGCGCATCGAGCCACCCGCGCACGGTCCGCAGCAGCTCATAGCTCGCGACGACCGTCACCAGCGGCACGACGAGGAAGAGCGCGAAGACGTAGGGCGGTTGACCGGCAAGGGCGCGGGTGTGGCCGAGATAGACGGCGTAAAGAAGCCAGAGCCAGACGGCGGCACGGACGAAGAGCGGAGTGGGCATCGCGGTAGGATCGGGCGGCGCTCAATGCGCCTTGAGCTCGGTGCGCACGGCGAAGAGCTCGGGAAAGAAAGTCAGGTCGAGCGCCTTGCGGAGGAAGTGCACGCCGGAGGAGCCGCCGGTGCCGGTCTTGTAGCCGATGATGCGCTCGACGGTCTTCATGTGGCGGAAGCGCCAGAATTGGAAGTAGTCCTCGATGTCGATGAGCTTCTCGCACATCTCGTAGGCGTCCCACCACGCGTGCGGCTGCTCGTAGATGGTCTTGAAGACCGGGATGAGGCCGTCGTTCTGCCGGTAAGGCTGGGAGAAATCGCGTTCGACGCAGGCGGCCGGCACGGGGAGCCCGCGGCGGGAGAGGTAGCGGAGAAATTCGTCGTAGAGCGACGGCGCCTGCAGCACGGCGGTGAGCGCGGCGTGTTCGGCGGGGTTGTGGCGGAAGACCTCGACCATCGCGGCGTTCTTGTTGCCGAGCATGAATTCGAGCTGGCGGTATTGCGGCGACTGGAAACCGGACGAGCTGCCGAGCTGGTCGCGGAACTGGAGATACTCGGTCGGCGTCAGCGTCTCCAGCACGGCCCACATCTCGTAGAGCTGGAGCTGGATCTGTTTCACGCGGGCGAGGATTTTGAAGCAGGGGTTGAGCTCGTCGTGCTGGATGTGGCGCAGGGCGGCGCCGAGCTCGTGCAGGATGAGCTTCAGCCACAGTTCCGACACCTGGTGCTGGATAATGAACATCATCTCGTCGTGGTGGGCGGGGCGAGAGAGAGGTTTTTGCTGGGCGAGCAAGCCGTCGAGGCAGAGATAACCGGAGTAGGTGAGCCGGTCCTTGAGGTCGGTGACGATGCCGGATTCCAGCGGGCGTTGGTTGTCGGAGGCCATGGGGTGGGGAACGCGCGGACCGTAGTGTTCGGGCGGGGCCGCGGCTATCTAAAACTCTGGGTGGGCGGGTGCGGCTGCGGCGGGCGGGTGTTTTTAGTTGCGCGCGAGCGCGCAACCTACGGCACGTGAGGCAGAATATTCGGGCGCAAAAAAGGCCGGTCGTTAGACCGGCCAAGTGAGACGCTATGCGGCGGCGATTTACTGCAGCGTGATGCCGTAGCGCTGGAGGGCGCTGCCCTCGATGCGGTAGAGGGCGCTGTAGGAATTGCGCAGGGCGATCTTGGCCTGGAGCTCGTTCACGCGGGCGGCCTCGAGGTCGTTCTGCGCCTCGAGCACACGGCGGGAGGTGGAGAGGCCGGCCTGGAAACGCGCGGTCTCGAGGTCGAGCTGGCGTTCGCTGAGTTCGCGGGCGAGCGAGGAGATCTTCACGCTCTCGGCGTTGGTCTCGACGGCGCGGACCGCGCTGCGGACCTGAACCTCGATGTTCTGCTCGAGCTGACGGAGAAAGATTTCCTGCTGCGTGATCGACGACTGCGCCTGGCGATAGCGGGCGCGGTTGCCGACTTGGCCCCACGGGAGCGAGAGGGAGACGTCGACCTGCCACGAGCTGTTGTCGCGGCCGAGCGCGCCGCTCACGGCGTCGGAGGTGCCGGTGGAGGGGAAGGAATCGAAACCGACGGCGGCGCCGACGCTGAGGTTGGGGCGGGCGCTGTTCTTGGCGACCTTGGCGTCGAGCTTGAGCTGCTCGAGCGAGGTCTGCGCGGAGCGGTAGTCGGGCTGGTGGCGCTTCGCGGCGTCGAAGGACGAGGCGAAGGTCGGAAGCGCGCTCGCGGCGGCGGGCAATGTCACGGCACCGACGCCTTGGTCGAGTTCGAACTGGCCGATGAGGGCGAGGAGGACTTCCTCGCTGTCCTTCACGGATTGCTCGGCGAGGAGGACGCCGCGGCGGGCATTGGCGACGCCGACGTCGGCCTGGAGGACGTCGAGGTCGGTGGCGACGCCGGTCTGGCGGCGTGTTTTGGCTTCCTCGAGGAGGCGCTCGGCGAGGCTGAGGGAGGAGCGGCGGACTTCCAACTGCTCGCGCGCGAAGGCGAGGGCGTAGTAGGCGTTCTCGGTGCGCTGGATGATGTCGAGCACGCTGGCCTCGTAGTTGAGGTTGGCGCGGTCGAGTCCGAGCTCGGCGCGCTGGAGCGTGGCCTTGTTGACCTCGGTGCCGGCGCCGGCGAGGAGGGGCTGGCGGACGGAGACGGTGAGGTCGGAGTTGTAGGCGGGGTTGAGGCCGAGACCGGCGGGGGTGACTTCGTTGCGGTCGACCTTCGAGCTGACGCTGACGGTGGTGCCGGTGTAGAATTTCTGGCTGACGCCGAAGCGGACGTCGCCGCTCTCGAACTTGGAGGCGGGGGTGAGGCCGTTGGCGCCGTTGCGGGCGAGACCGCGCGAGGCGTCGAAGGTGAAGACCGGCAGGAAGCCGCTGCGGGCGACGTCGATGCCGTCGCGGGCGATCTCGGGGTTGAGGCGCTCGGCCTCGAGGGAGAAATTGCGGCGGAGGGCGCGCTGGATGGCCTCGTCGATAGTGAGGGCGGCGGAAGACGCGCTCTGGGCGGAAAGGGCGGCGGCCGAGACCAGGAGGGCGGCGGCACCGAGGGCGAAGCGACGGAGGTTCATGGAGAAGACGGCGGAGAGAGCTGGGTGTTGGGCGAAGGACACGCGGCGCGCGGGAAAGTTGGCGGAATTTTCAGCCGGATGCGCATATGGGTCCGACCGGGAGAACTTTGTTCGGGTCGGTCGGACTGGCAGCGGCAAAGGGGCCGGGCGGTCGCACGGCGGGATGGGCGGTGGCCGCTCCCGCCACACGCGCCGAGGGTGGAGACGGCGCGCGGCGGTGGTGGTTACGCGCTCAGGGCGTGGCCGGGGGCGCCTCCGTCTGCGCGGGTGCGGTGCGGCGGAGTTCCTGCTCGACCAGCGCGGAGAGGAGGGCCGACTCGTTGGAGGCGGCGGTGAACTCCATCAACTGCTGGCGGACTTCGGCGTAACGCAAGTTGGCCGGGGTGACGTCCGGAAGTTTCTTCTCCTGCGCGAAGGTCAGGTGGCCCTGGTCGCCGGTGGAAACCATGTCACTGACTTGGCCGGCTTCGAGGGTCTGCAACGCGCTGTAGGCGGCGTAGGGCAGGTCTTGCGGGGGCTGGCGGAGGGTGAAATTGGCGTAGGACTTGGCCTCGAGGTTCTCGGTCTTGGCGGCGTCCTCGAAGGTGCGGCCGGCCTTGACGGCGGCTTGCAGGCGATCGCGCAGGGCGCGACCGTGGTCGTTGAAGCGCTTGCGTTTCTCGCTCTCGCGGTAGTCGGCGGTGACTTTCTCGCGGACCTCGTTGAGGAGGGGCTTGTAGCCGGCGAGGGTCTCGTTCCAGAGGAGGACGAGGTAGCCATCGGGCGTGGGCAGCGGATCGGAAAAATAGCGCTCGGCGCTGAGGCGGTTGATCTGCTCGGCGTAGTTGGCGAGCCACGGGCGATCGGCCGGCGGGGCGTCGAAGGTGAAGGGCGCGAGCGGCTGCGCGGTGCGGCGCTGGGCGGCGAGGAAGGCGTCGAGCTCGGACGAGTTGGCAGCGGCGCGGCGCTCGAAGAGCGCGACGGTGAAGTCATTGGCGGCCTTCGACGCGGAGCGGCGGGCGGCTTCCTCCTTCATGGCGGTTTCGACCTGGGCCCGGACTTTCGGGAAATTGTCGGCGGGCGTCGTGGCGTTCTGGCCGAGGGCGAAGGCGGGCGTGCCGGGATCTTTTTGCTGCGCATCGGCGGGGACCGGGAAGCGGGCTTGGTTGGCCGTGTAGAAGGCACGGGCCTCGGCTTCCGTCGGCGCGACAGGAGGCTGGTAATCAGCGGCCTTGAACTCGATCAGACTGAGACGCGGACGGGCCGGGATCTCGTAGCGGAAGGAATTGTCGTCGAAATATTTTTGCAGCGCGGCCTCGGTGACCTCGATGGCCGGGGCGAACTTCGTGTAGTCGACGCTGGCGACGCTGACGGTCCAGGCGGTGTCGGTGCGCTCGAGTTGTTCGGCGACATCGGCGGGCAGCACATAGCCCGGGCCGGTGAGCACGCGGCTGAGCGCCTCGAGGCGGGTGTCGTCGCGGAGGACGCGGTTGGCGTCGGCCGTGGTGAAGTCGCGGCTGGCCTTCAGCGAATCGGCGAACTGCTGGTAGCGCTGCTGGTCGAACTGGCCCTGGTCGTTCTTGAAGACGGGGAGGTTGGCGATGTAGGCGGAGACCTGTTGCTCGGTGGGGGCGGGCAGACCGAGTTGGTCGGCGAGGGCGAGGCCGGCGATACGGTTGAGCGCGAATTGCTGGAGCTGCGGACCGCTGGCCTGGAAGGCGCCGCGGAGCTGGGCGCTGAAGCCCGCGTCGCGGAAGATGCGGCTGGCTTCCTGTTCGTTGCCAAGGTTGTGCCCGAAGAACTCCTGTTGGAGGGCCTTGGCCTCCGCGCGGCCGATGCCGGGGGCGGCGCCGATGGTGAACACGAAGGGAATCGTGACCGCGACGAGGAGGAAGAACATCACGAGCTTCGTGTGCTTCTGGAAGGTGGTTTGGATCCAGGAAATCATGGAATGAAACCGTTGTCGGTAGGCCCCGGGGCGGCGGGTGTCAATCGTCCATCGCCACTCGGTGGCGGCGTTATTGCGGCTGTTTCCGGCGGACCTTCCGCGCCGCTCTAGGGGGTGGTGAAAATCGGTTGGCGGTGCTGCGCCGTGTCGGGCAGCTTGGCCCGATGGAAACGCCCAATTCTGTCCCAGCTGAGCCCGGAAATTTCTGGGCCCGTCTGACCGAGCGGGTGCTGACCGGGTTGACGCGCCTGCCGGGGGGCGGACGGGCGCGCTGGCTGGCCGGGGTCGGCGCGTGCCTGCTCATCATCGGCTGGGTAGATTACGTGACGGGCACGCGGATGTCCTTCGTGGTTTTCTACCTTGTGCCGGTTACGCTGGCGACGGCGTGGTTCGGGCGTGGCACCGGCATCCTCACGGCGCTCACGAGCGTCCTGGTGCGCTTCATCGCCGACAGCCGGGACGACACGGCGACATTGCAGGAGACTTGGTTGTGGTGGAATTCCTTCGGCAGCCTCCTCGTCTATCTCGCCGTCGTCTGGCTCTTCGATGCGCTGGTCCAGTTCCACCGCCAACTCGAGCAGCGCGTGCGCGAACGCACGATCGAGCTCGAGCAAGAGGTGCGCAAACGCCAGGCCGTGCAGCGCGAGCTCCTCGAACTCAGCGGTCGCGAACGCAGCGCGATGGGACGCGAGCTGCACGATCAGCTCGGCCAGCATCTTGTCGGGACCGCGATGGCGGCCCAAGTGCTCGCGGAGCGGCTCCAAGGTCGCAACGAGAACGGCGCCCGCGAGGCGCGGCAGATCGCCGACCTCGTCGAGCAAGGCATCGCACAGACCCGCCAGCTCGCCCAAGGCCTGCTGCTGGCTCACATCGAGCCGGCGCGCCTGGCTTCGGAGTTGGAGGAACTCTGCGCGACGCTCCGCCAGCAGTTTCCCGCCCTGCAGATCGACGCCCGCATCGAGCCGACCACCGCCTTGCCCGACGGCCATGCCGCGGCGCAGATTTACCGTCTGGTGCAGGAGGCCTTGCGCAACGCCTGCCGCCATAGCGGCGGACGTTGCGTCTACGTGCAAGTCATCGATCATCCGCGCAGCCTAGAATTCTCGATTGAGGACGACGGCATCGGATTGCCCGCGCATCAGCGCAGCCCCGGCATGGGGCTGCGCATCATGCAACACCGCGCCGACCACATCGGGGCGCGACTGGAATTGACCGCCCGCGAAGGGGGCGGCACACGGGTGCATTGCATCGTGCCGTATTCCGCACCGTCCCGCCCGCTCGCATGACCACCGCGACCAAAACCCGCATCTTCCTCGTCGACGACCATCCGTTGGTCCGAGAATGGCTCGGCCAGCTGCTGCTCGGCCAAAGCGACTTCGAAGTCACCGGACAGGCCGATGAACCCGGTGCAGCGCTCGCGGCGATGACGGCGAATCCTCCCGATGTCGCCATCGTCGACCTCTCGCTCCGCACCGGCACGGGCCTCGACTTGATCAAGAGTCTCCGCGCTCAACTTCCGCAGGTGCAAATTGTCGTGCTGTCGATGCACGAGGAATTGGCGCAAGTGGAGCGCGCCTTGCGCGCCGGCGCGTCGGGCTATGTCATGAAGCGCGAATCCACCACGCGCATCGTCGAGGCCATCCGCAGCGTCCGCAACGGCACCGTTTACGCCAATCCCGAGGTGCTGGCACGCCTCGCCGAACGCATGGTCGGCCGGCGTCGCACACCCGTCGCGAGCTCGGTCGACATCCTCAGCGATCGGGAACTGGAGGTCTTCCGCCGCATGGGAGAAGGCCACACTACCAAGCGCATCGCCGCCGACCTCGGCGTGAGCATGAAAACCGTCCAGGAGTATCAGGCCCGCATCAAGGACAAGCTCGGCCTCGCCGACGCCGCCGAACTGATGCGCGCCGCCGTGCGCTGGACTGAAGGCGTGCTCTGATTTCTCCCGCTGGATTCAAGCTCGGGCATTGGCCCGGTGGGGTGTCGTATCCTGTCGGACACCGGAATTGTCACCAGCCGGACAGGACGAAATGAGGGATTTCCGCTATGCTGTGGCCGTCGTGTTGAGTTCAACAGGTCACTAACGGTTCAGTTAGTTCCGCCCGCTCGGGGTCAGGCCCGGGCGGGCGGCTTGTTTTCCAAGCCCGCAGGCGGAACAAGCCGGAACATCAACGCGTCGCGAACGGCGCCTTGGTCACGTTGGACTCGAAGCGGTCCAGCAGCTCGTCGAGCGTCTCGCGGCCGAGCGTCTGTGACAGCGTGTCGGCGAGTTGCGCGTGATAGTGTGCGAGGATCGGGTCGACGCTGTCGAGCATGTCGCCGCTTGGGGACTCGCCGTAGTGCGCGAAGAGATTTTGGAAATCGAGCAACGTGACGCGGTTGAGCGGACGCGCCGGCTGGTAGCGGTAGTCGTTCGGGTCCTTGCTCTCGGCCGAGGGCAGTTGCGCGATCAGGCCGAGATCGCAGAGCCGGTTGAGGCTCTCGTTCAACACCTGCGAAGGCACGCGGATGCGGTGCGAGAGTTCCGTCACGGAGTAGGGCGGGAGACACTCCTTGAAGCGCCGCGCGACGAGCAGCAGCACGAGGAGTGAGAGGCTCTCGCGCGCAAAGCTGTTGAGATTGTGCCATGCCGTCTGGCTGCTGCGGTAGTGGACGTTCTGCACGGCGTAGGTGATCTGACCGCCGACAAGCACGAAGAACCAGAAGATGTAGAGACCGAGCATCAGGATCGGCAGGATGCCGACCGAGCCGTAGAGGCTCTTCGAGAGGACGACGCGTTTGAAGTAGAGGAACGCGAGCGTGTTGTTCAGCAACAGCAGCGCCGTGACGACAAGCGCGCCGATCAGCGCCGCGGTCCAGCGCACGCGGGTGTTCGGGATCGCGCGGTAGAACAGCGTGAGGATGAGCGTCAGCAGCACGGCCGACGACGACGGCAGCATCCAGGTGACGATCTCCTTCAGGTGCTCGCCGAGCGGGACCTTCTCGAAAAACACGTTCATGAACGCGCCCGCCGACAGCAGCGTGAGCGACGTGAAGAAAAGCAGCGCGCCGAGCGTGATGACCGTCCAGTAATAGACGACGCGCGTGACCCAACTGCGTCCGCGGCGCACGCCCCAGATGTCGTTGAAGGTGTTCTCGATCGTCGTGAACAGTTGCACGGCGATGATGAGCAGCGTGAGCAGGCCGATGGCGCCGGCGG
>CAYYVB010000012.1:16275-26325 GCA_964475035.1 uncultured Opitutaceae bacterium
GAGCGCGAGCTGGAGATGAACTGGTTGATGAGCTTCACCAGCTCCGGGTCGGGCGGCGGCGCGGCGGGTTGGACCGCCGCCGGAGCGCCCGGGTCGGTCGCGGGCACCAACGTCGTCTCGCGCGCCGGAGCCGGTGCGGGTCCGGCGGGTGTGCCGCCGGCCTGGTCGTATTGCGCGACCTGCGGGGCGATGAAGCTGATGACGTTGTTGAGGCTGCGCGCGAGGAGAGCGGGGTCGCGGTCGCCCAGCGCGAAGCCGGCGATGAGCACCGCGAGCGCGATCATCGGCCCGAGGCCGAGCAGCGTGCTGTAGCTGAGCGCGGCGGCGCGGGCGGCGACCTTCAGTTCGCCGAGGCCGGAAAGCGTGATCGAGACGACGCGCAGGAACGCGAAGGCCCGGCCCTTGGGGGAGCGGTCGCGCGCCGTGGCCGCGGCCCAGATCTCGACGTGCCAGAGCTGGCGCAGCCGCGCGAGGAGTTGCTTCAGGGAATTCATGCCGGGCGCGCCAGCGGCGCGCGGATCAGAACAGCGACATGCCCGCCAGCGCCGCCATGCCGCCGATGCCGGCGAGCAAGGTCACGGCGAGCGGGAGGTAGCTCACGAAGATCGTGCTGAAATACAGACCGACCGAACCCGCCGCGAGGGCGACGATGGCGGTGGAATCGCCTTGCGACCAGAGGATGAAGCCGAGGAACCCGAGCCCGAACACCGCACGGAAGCGCACGAAAGGATACAGGTTGATCATGCCGAGCAGCAGCAGCACGCCGACGAAGAGGTCGATCGCACCGAGCAGGATGAGGGGCTTCTCCATCAGCTTGCCGACATCCATCGCCATGAGAGCGTCGATGCCGGGCAACATGAGGGCGACGGCGCTGATGAGCATGATGACGGCGGCGCCGCGCGTGCCCCAGATGGCGGCCTTCATCATCTCGAGGCTCTTGTCCTTCTTGCCTTTGGTGTCGTCGGTCTTGCCCTCGGCGGCGTCGAGGAACTGCTGGACGGTGATCGGCGGGGCGCTGTCGGTCTTGTCCGTGTTGATCGCCTTGAACTCCTTTTCCTTGAAGGCGATTTTCTTCTTCTCCGGCCAAATCTTGGCCTTGAGCTCGGCGTTGGTCGAAAGCGTCAGCCACTGCTCGGTGGTGGCGTCGTAGTAATACGTCTCAGGCGTGAGCTGACCCGCCTCGGCCAGGGAGGCCAGCTGGTCGACATTGAAGGGGCCGCGCGCCTCGGCATCGTTGATGCCGCGCACATAATACTCCGGGCCGGTGGGGGTGGAAGCGCCGCTCGACATGATGGCCGGATGTTGGAGCGGCGCCCGGCACCGGCAAGAGCGAAGTGGGTCCGGCCGGCGGGCGCGCCGGTTTCACAGGGATTTTCCCGCCGCACTGGCGCAGCTGGAGCGGACGTTCAGTCGACGTGGCTCACATCCGCTCGAGCGTGCGCAAGCCGAGCAGGTGCAGGCCCGTCTCGAGCGTGATGAGCGTGCGGTGGCAGAGCAGCAAGCGGCGCGCGCGCACGGCGGGGTCGTCCACGATCACCTTGTCCGCGGCGTAGAAACCGCTGTAGGCGCCGGCGAGCTCGAAGAGATAAAGGCAGAGGAAATGCGGACGCAGCTGCTGCGTCGCGACCTGCACGGCGTCGGAGAACTGCACGAGCTTCCGCGCGAGCGCGAGTTCCTGCGGGGTCTCGGGGCCCGTGGCGCCGGCGACGGGCGGCGCGGCCGGGTCGAGGCCGGCCCGGCGAAAGATCGAGCGGACGCGCGCCACGGCGTAGAGCAGGTAGGGCGCGGTGTTGCCGTCGAGAGCAAGCATCTTGTCCCACGAGAAGATGTAGTTGCTCGACCGGTTCTGCGACAGGTCGGCGTATTGCACGGCGCCGATGCCGACGGCTCGCGCGATGTCGCGGCATTCCTGCTCGCTCATGCGCTCGGCCTCGGGGCGCTCGGCGTTCTTGGCGGCGACGAGCGCGTAGGCGCGGTCCTCGGCCTCGTCGAGCAGCTGCTTGAGGCGGATGACGTCGCCACTGCGGGTCTTGAGCGCCTTGCCGTCCTCGCCGGTGAC
Source organism: uncultured Opitutaceae bacterium (assembly GCA_964475035.1). GTDB lineage: Bacteria > Verrucomicrobiota > Verrucomicrobiia > Opitutales > Opitutaceae > Didemnitutus. The sequence goes on from CAYYVB010000012.1 coordinate 18,335, forward strand.
GGCGCCGAAGGTGACGTGGTGCAGCTCGGGCACGCGGTAGTTTTTCGCGGCGAACCATTTTCTCACCGTGAGGTAGAGCTGCTCGAAGTGGTCGGCCTGGCGGAAGTCGGTCACGACCACGATGCCGTCGGCGCGGAAATGCTCGGCGCGGTAGGCCGCGGTCGCGAGGTCGGTCGAGGCGTAGTTGGACGCGCCGTCAGCCTTGCGGACGAGGAAAGGCTGCGTCTTGAACCGAGGGTGCTCGGGGTGGAACACGACGAGCGCGCCTTCGCTCTCCTGCGCGAGACCGGTCTCGGTCAGCTCGCGATACACGCGCTCGACCTGGTCGTTGTAGAAAGACTCGCCGAGGTTGTGGTCGAAACGAATGCCGAGCCGGTCGTAGATCTGCTGGAACGCGGCGAGGCTCACGTCGGAGAATTTCTTCCACAGCGCGACATTGGCGGGGTCGCCGCTCTGGAGCTTCACGAGTTCGGCGCGCGCTTCCTCGAGTTCGGGCGAGCCGTCGGGCGTGGCGGCGTTGCCGAGTTTGTAGAGGCGCTCAAGCTCTTCGATGGCGTCGGTGGCGAGCGCCTGTTCGTCGACCCAGCGCTTGTAGGCGTAGATGAGTTTGCCGAACTGCGTGCCCCAATCGCCGAGGTGGTTGTCGCGGATGACGGTCGCGCCGTTGAACGCGAGCAGGCGGCACAGCGCCTCGCCGATCACGGCCGAGCGCAGGTGGCCGACATGCATCTGCTTCGCGGTGTTGGGCGACGAGTAATCGACGACCCAGGTCTGGCCGGCGCGTTCGCCCGCCGCGGCGGTGCGGAGGTGGTCCTCGCTGTCGTGCTTGTTCAACCACGCGAGCAACGCCGCGGGTTGGAGGCGGAAGTTGATGAAGCCCGGTCCGGCCAGCGTGATCGCGAACGCCGCGTGGATCTCCGGGGCGAGCGTGTCGACGACCTGTTGGGCGACGGCGCGCGGGTTTTGTTTCTCGCGCTTGGCGAAGGCGAGGGCGCCATTGGCCTGGTAATCGCCATGCGCCGGGTCGGCGACCCGGACCTCCGGCTGGAACCCGCGCTCCACCAGCCCGAGGCGGCTGGCGGCGGCCACGAGGGCCGAATCGAGGAGGCGGGCGGTGTGAAACGGGAGGTCCATCGGGCGATTGAGAAATTGCGCTTGGCCCTGAGCAAGAAGGATTTTTGCGACGCCGCCGGGGGTGGTTCAGCGGTGCACAACCCGTGAATAACCGCGACTTTAGGCTTGCTTAAAGTGGCAAAACTCTTTGTCTCTTCGGGCTTTGCGCCAAGCGGCCTGTGGCCGGCCGCGCACCACATCAGAACCACTCATGAGAAAACGTCCCATTCCGACGCGTCGTTTCATCAAGCCCTCGTTCACTTCGTTGATCGAGAAGAAGCGCGACAACGGCGAATTCACCCAAGAGGAGATTCGTTACATCATCGACTCCACGCTCGACGGCGAGATGCCGCAGCACCAGCTCGCCGCGCTGCTCATGGCGATCTACTTCGCCAACATGTCGGCCCAGGAGACGGCGATTCTCACCGAGGAGATGATGCTCTCCGGCGAAGTTATCGACCTTTCGCATATCACGAAGCCAAAGATCGACAAGTATTCCACCGGCGGCGTCGGCGACAAGACCGCCCTCGTCCTCGCGCCGCTCGCCATGGCCAGCGGCGTCGTGGTGCCGATGATGTGCGGCGTCGAGCAGGAGCACGTCATCAACTCGCTCGACAAGCTCGCCGCCATCCCGGGCTTCAAGAGCCACATGACGATCCAGCATTTCCAGGATCAGCTCGCGCGGGTCGGCGGCGCCATCGCCGAGCAGAGCAAGGAGCTCGCGCCCGCGGACCAGATCTTCTACGACCTGCGCCTCACCACCGGCACCATTCCCAGCCTTCCGCTCATCACCGGCAGCGTGCTCTCCAAGAAGCTCGCCGAGGGCGCCGAGGGCCTCGTCATCGACGTGAAGTGGGGCAACGGCTCCTTCATCCGGGACCTCGAGCAGGCCAAGCAGCTCGCCCGCTCCATGACCCGCGTCGGCCGCTCGATGAAGCGCCGCTGCGTCGCGCTCGTCACCGACATGAACCAGCCGCTCGGCGACTCCGTCGGCACCGCGCTCGAGATCAAGGAGGCCATCGCCCTCCTGAAGGGCGAGGGTCCCGAGGACATGAAGGAGCTCGTCCTCAAGCTCGGCATGGAGATCGTCCGCCTCGCCGGCGTCGCCGGCTCGACGCTCTCCGCCAAGCAGACGGTCCAGCGCCACCTCACCGACGGCTCCGCCCTCGAGAAGTTCAAGGACATGGTCCGCGCCCAGGGCGGCGACGCGTCGTTCATCGACCACCCCGAGAAGTTCCCGACCGCGCGCCACATCCGCAAGCTCCCCGCCCCGAAGCGCGGCTACGTCCACACCATCAACGCCGCCTTCATCGCCAAGGGCGTCTCCATCCTCGGCGCCGGCCGCGACTCGCACGGACGCATCGACCACGCGGTCGGCGTCTCGGAGATCAAGAAGGTCGGCACGCAGGTGAAGCAGGGCGAGCCGCTCATGATGATCCATTACAACGACGAGGCGAAGCTCGAGCAGGCGCTCGACTACTTCAAGGAGGCCTACCGCCTCGCCCCGAAGCGCCCGATCCCGCCGCCGCTCGTCGTCGAGCGCGTCGCGTAAGCGCACGAACAACTTCAGCCGCCATTGCTTTCGGCAGGCTCCAGGAGACCGGTTCCCCGCACGGAACCGGTCTCTTCGTTTTCCCCGCCGGCGTCCGCGCGGGGCAGTGCGGCAATTTCTAGTCGCCCACCGTCCCGACTCGCGCTTCCTTTGCCGCCGATGGCCGAAGATTACGACGACGAACTCGAGCAGCAGCCGCCCGCCGCCCCGGAGCCGAATCCGCTCATGCGCGAGAAGGCGCGCCCGGCCACGCCCGAGGAAAAGGCGAAATGGCCGCGGCCGTGGGCGCAGTTGAAGTTCGTCACCTTCCAGCCCGCGATCTTTCCGCGCATGCTGGGAGACGTCTCGCCCGGCGCGCGGCCCGGCGACTTCGTCAGCGTCTACGACAAGTTCGGCAACCGCATCGGCGCCGGCCTCTACAACCCGCGCGCCAAGATGCCGCTGCGCGTCGTCACGCACACTGCCGAGGCGGTGGGCGAGGAGTATTTCGAGACGGCGCTCCGCCGCGCCGTCGCGCTGCGGCGCGATGTCTTCAAGCTGGACGAGGCCACGGACGCTTACCGCGTCGTCGGCTCCGACGGCGACGGCATCAGCGGCCTGACGATCGACCGCTACGGCGACACGCTCTTCTGCGACGTGTATTCGCTCGGCATCTTCCAGCGCCTGCCGCAGTGGCTGCCGTTGTTGCACGGACTGCTCGGCACGAAACACGTCCGCGTCCACGTCGACCACGACCTTGGCAGCCTCGAGGGCATCAAGCCGTCGATGATGCGCGAGCTCATCGCCAGCGCGCCCGACAAGGTCCGCATCCGCGAGCACGGCGTGCGCTTCGAGGTGGATTTCGCCGAGGGCCACAAGACCGGTTTCTTCTGCGACCAGCGCGACAACCGCCGGCGCTTCGGCCAGCTCGCGAAGGGCCTGCGCGTGCTCGACCTGTGCAGCTACACCGGCGGCTTCTCGATCAACGCCGCACTCGGCGGCGCGACCGAGGTGACCGCGGTCGACCTCGACGAGAAGGCCGTCGCGCAGGGCCGCCGCAACGCCAACCTCAACCAGGTCTCGCCGAACAAATTGAAATGGGTCCACGCCGACGCCTTCGCCTACGCCCGGCAGATGCAGAAGAACGGCGAGCAATTCGACCTCGTGATGTGCGACCCGCCGAAGTTTGTCATGACCCGCGAGCCCGCCGGCGCCGCCGAGGGCATGCGGAAATACGCCGACCTGAACACCATCGCCGCCAGCCTCGTGAAACCCGGCGGGTTGTTCGTGACGTGCTCCTGCTCGGGCCTCGTCTCGTTGGAGGACTTCGAGCAGGTCGTGATCAAAGGCGTCCACCGCCTCAACCGCCGCCTGCAACTCTTCGACCGCACCGGCCCCGGCGTGGATCATCCGGTCTATTCGAACTGCCTCGAAAGCCGCTACCTCAAGGTGCTCTGGGCGCGGGTGGTGTGAGCGATTGAATTGACGAAATGTGGGTCGCCGCCTTTCGTCCGTTCGGGCCACAAACTATGACTAAAACACAACTGGTCTGTATTGCCGCGCTGGCATTTTCGGTAGTTGCGTTTGGGGCTAAGCCCACCGCTGCACCTGTTGAAAACAAGGTTTCATTCACCGGCGAATATGTGCTCGTGAAAGACGCCACGACCGCTCCTGAGGCCAGAAAGCAGGATGCCCCCTCCTATCCAGCCAAGATGCGCGAAGCGGGCATCGAAGGCGCGGTTCAAATTGCCTACATCGTAAATACCAAGGGCCGGACCGAAGAGGTGCAGGTCGTCAAGGCCACCGATGCCAGTTTTGGCGAGGCATGTGTCGAAGCCGTCTCCAAGTGGCGCTTCAAGCCAGGCAAAAAAGACGGCAAGGCCGTCCGCGTTCTGGTTGTGCATCCGATGTATTTCAGCTTGGAGCACTAGAGGCCAAGCTGTGCCCGGCGATCCGACTTGCGCAGTTCGTTACGGTCCCCGGAATTTTCCGCGGCGAATGCACGCGTGGAATCTGCCTGATTTTCCCCGTGACTGCATGGCAAAGGTAACTGCGCTGGACTGCCATACGTCTCAGGGAGCATGAACGCCTGCCAGCCACCCCTGCGCACCTGCAACCGTGCGGGGAAGCTGACCACCGCCATCTTGTTGGTTGCAGCGCTTGGGGTCGGCGTGATGGCTGCCTCGGCCGAATCGGAACAAGCCCGCGCCTTGCACGCGCTCAACCGCCTCGGCTTTGGGCCCCGGTCGGGGGAAGTGGAGCGGGTCGCGGCGGAGGGCGTGGAGTCTTGGATCCGGCGTCAGCTCGATCCCGCAGCGATTGCAGACCCGGCGGCGGAGGCGGCGGTCGCGGCGTTGCCTAAACTCCAGCTCGAGGCGGCCGATCTGTTGCGTGTCTACCAAGCGGAGATCCGCGAGCGCCAAGGCATGCAGCGCGCGAAGGCCAACGGCAATACAGAGGAGTTCGAACGCCTGCGCGCGCAGATGAACGAGCGCGAGCCGGTCGTCGTGGCGCAGGCACTCGGCGAACTTCAGCGCGCCAAGCTCGCCCGCGCCGTGCTCTCCGAGCGGCAGTTGCAGGAGGTGCTGGTCGATTTTTGGTTCAACTACTTCAACGTCGACGCCCGCAAGCAGCAGGTGCGCGCCCTCGTGTTGAGCCACGAGCAGGAGACGATTCGGCCGCATGTCTTCGGCCGGTTTCGCGACTTGCTCGGCGCGACGGCCAAGAGCCCTGCGATGCTGATCTACCTCGACAACTGGCGCAGCTCGCGCGCCTACGAGCTCAATACCCGTGAGAAGGAGATGATCGCCCGCCAGCGGAAGGCGGAGTTCGGCGACGCCGCCCCGCCCGAGCCGGTGCCGACGCGCCGCGGGCTCAATGAGAATTACGCGCGCGAACTGCTCGAGCTGCACACGCTCGGCGTCGATGGCGGCTACACGCAGAAGGACGTCCAGGAACTCGCGCGCATCCTCACCGGCTGGACCGTCGAACTGCGCACGGGAAAATTCACCTTCCGCCGCGCCTGGCACGACGACGGCGCCAAGACGCTTCTCGGGAAGAAATTCCGCTCCGGCGGCGGCCAAGCCGACGGCGAGAAGGCCCTCGATTTGCTTGCGGCGCATCCCAGCACGGCGCGCCGGATCGCGACCCGGCTCTGCCAGCGCTTTGTGAGCGACGAGCCGCCCGCCGCCCTCGTCGATCGCGTCGCACAAGTTTTTCTCAGTTCGGGCGGCGATCTGCGTGCGACCTACGAAAGCCTCTTTCTCGCGCCGGACTTCTTCGCACCGGAACATCGCGGCGCGAAGATCAAGTCGCCCTTCGAGTTCGCGGCCTCGGCGCTGCGCGCGTCGGGCGCGCAATTCGTCACGGTGAAATCGCCGCGGCCGCGTCTGCCCATCGCCGCGCTCGAAGCCGGCGCGCTGTTCGGCCGCGGGGAGCAGGCGCTGGCGAACCTGAAGCGCAAGACGGTCCTTCTGCACCTGTTGGAAATGGGCCAGCCGCTCTACGCGTGGTCGCCGCCGACCGGATTTCCGGAGAACTCCTCACATTGGGTCGGCGCGGGCGCGCTGATCGCGCGGCTCAATTTCGCCCTCGCCCTCACGGGCGGCCAAGTCGCGGACGCCAAGGTCGATCTCCACCCCCTCGTCGCCGGCACGCAGCCGGAGGAGCCCGATCAGTTGGCGGCGACGATCGCCCGACGCGTGCTGGGTGCGGAGCCTTCCGCCGCGACTTTGCGCGTGATGCTCGCGCAGAATGAATCAGCCGGAGACATCACCGTCTCGACCGCCGGCGCGCAGCGGCTGCTCGCCCTCGCACTCGGTTCGCCGGAATTCCAACGCCGCTGAGTCCACCTCATGAATTCTCCCGTCATCTCCCGCCGCTTCTTCCTCAAACAGGGGGCGCTGGCCTTCGCCTCGATCGGCGCCGGCACGCTGTTTGGTCCCGATTTTCTCCGTTCCTCCGTCTTCGCCGCCGAGACCACGCGCTCCTCCGGTGGACGGCGCGTGCTGGTCTGTCTCTTCCAGCGCGGCGCGGCCGACGGGTTGTCGATGGTCGTGCCTTACGGCGACCCCGATTACTTCAAGCTGCGTCACGAAATCGCGCTCGCCGCACCGTCGTCGCAGGCTGGGGCCAACGGCGTGCTCGATCTCGACGGCCGCTTCGGATTGCACCCCGCGCTGCGGCCGCTGCATGAACTCTACGGCGCGGGCGAACTGGCCGTGTTGCACGCCTGCGGCAATCCGCACGCCAGCCGCTCGCATTTCGAGGCGCAGGACCTGATGGAATCGGGCGTCGGCGCCGACAAACACGAGGCGACCGGCTGGTTGAACCGGCTCGTGCTCGCCTGTCCCGAGGACGAGGCGAGGCGCGAGGCCTTGCGCGCGGTCGCGCTCACGAATCAATTGCCCCGCAGCCTGCACGGCGCGGCGGACGCGCTCGCGATCCCCGACTTGGGCCGCTTCGGCGTGCGCGAAGCCGGCATGCCCGCGCCGGGCCGGAATGGCGGTGACAACATGATGATGGGCGCTGCGTCACGCGGCGGGGCGGCGCGCGGCTTCGAGGAAATCTACGAGACCGCGGTCGGCGACGCGTTGCACGGCGCCGGGCGCGACGGCTTCGCGGCGATGGAGCTGCTGCGCAAGGTCGACCCGGCGCGCTATCGTCCGGCGAACGGCGCGACTTATCCGAACGGGAATTTCGGACGCTCGCTGCGGCAGGTGGCGCAACTCATCAAGGCCGATGTCGGGCTCGAGGTCGTCTTCGTTGAGATCGGCGGCTGGGATACGCATGCCAACCAAGGCGCGGGCGAAGGTCAGTTGGCCAACCGCCTGCGCGAACTCGGCGGCGGGCTCGCGGCGCTGCATCGCGACCTCGGGGCGAAGATGTCGGACGTGCTCGTGCTGACGATGAGCGAATTCGGCCGCACCGCGCGGCAGAACGGCAACCGCGGCACCGATCACGGTTCCGGCACGGCGTTCTTCGCGCTCGGCGGCGGCGTCAACGGCGGGCGCGTGCTCGGCGATTGGCCGGGGCTGGCGCCGGAGAAATTGTTCGAGGGCCGCGACCTAGCGATCACGACCGACTACCGCGACTTCTTCGCCGAAGCCTGCGCCCGGCACATGGGTGTCGCTGAGACCAACCTCGGCTACATCTTCCCGGGGCACACCGTCAACCCGCGCCGCTTCCGAGGATATTTGCGGGCGTAGCTTAGGTGTGAAGTTGAAGACGTGGGTAGAGCGGTCCCGCCCCACCTTTCCAAAGCCGCCGTCCGAGTCAGGGCTTCGGTGTGGCCGCGGTGAGCACGGCGGCCCATTTGGCCGGGATCGTGAGTGTGAGTTCGCCATCG